>CAZIUY010000011.1:0-10923 GCA_964542625.1 uncultured Muribaculaceae bacterium
TTCCCGGGAAATAATTTATGGGACAACTTTGCCTATGTTCCACGTGGAACATTGAACTGGCAAATAAAAAAAAGTCATTAAAGACTTTAGATATATAAATGTTTTTGCATTTTAAATATCACTATTTGTATCTTCAATAGACTTATTTTCATTATTCTCTTTATCAACTATCGAAATAGATGTGACATATTGATTATCCTTCAAGTTTATTAATCGGACTCCTTGTGTATTTCTTTTTAGTTGAGGTATTTTATCTGTGGCAAGGCGAATTACCATACCTGAATCAGTTATTATGATTATATCTTGATCATCATTAACTATCTTAAATGAGGCGATTTTTCCATTCTTCTCAGTTATATTTAAGGCTTTAACACCTTTACTGCCACGTTTTGTTTCTCTGTATTCACGTACAAATGTACGTTTTCCATAACCTTTTTGTGTTACGATTAGTACATTTGTATCTAAATCACATACTTCTGCACTAATACATTCACCATCAGGAATATTCATACCATGAACTCCCGCGGCTGTACGTCCCATTACCCTTACTTCTTGCTCATCGAACATAACAATACGACCATTAGAAGAACCCAATAATACCTTTTTCTTACCATCAGTTTTTCTAACTGCAATGAGTTCGTCATTATTTTTAAGAGTAATACATATCTTACCTGTTGCTCTAATATTTTCAAAATCTTCTATTTGTGTGCGTTTGACAATACCTCTCTTAGTAGCAAAGACGAGATACTTGATGTCTTCATTTGGACTTATTTTAATTATAGAGCTAATGGTTTCATCTTTTTCGATATGCAATAAATTAATTACAGGTAATCCCTTGGATTGACGGCTAAATTCAGGTATTTCATATCCTTTTATTCTATATACTTTACCTTTGTTTGTGAAGAATAAAATATAATCGTGAGTTGAAACATTGACCATAAGTTTGACGTTATCTTCTTCATTAGTGGTCATTCCTTTAACACCAATACCGCCTCGATTTTGGATTTTATATGTATCTGTCGCTAAACGTTTAATATATCCTTTCTCAGTAAGAGTTATAATACTATTTTCTTCAGGAATAAGTGATTCATCTTCGATATATTCTATAGCCGTCATATCTATCTTAGTGCGGCGCTCATCACCGTATTTTTCTTTAATTTCTGATAACTCTTTCTTAATTATATCTAATACCTTTTGATCACTTGCTAAGATGCTCTTAAGTTCTTCGATGAGAGAAAGCAAACTTGCTAGTTCTTCTTCAATTTTACTTCTTTCTAATCCTGTCAATCGACGGAGCTTTAATTCTAGTATGCTATCTGCTTGTACCTCAGTAAAACCAAAACGTTTAATCAATTTTTCTTTAGCAATAACATCACTTTCGGCTTCCTTGATTATCTTTATTACTTCATCGATATTATCTAGGGCAATTTTATAGCCTTCCAAAATATGAACTCTTTTTTCTGCTTTATCTAAATCGAATTTAGTTCTTCTTATAATAACTTCTTTTTGATGATCTATATACTTACTAATGATTTCCTTTAAACCTAAAGTTTTTGGAACTCCCATATCCAACATCAAGAAGATTATACCATATGTCGTTTGAAATGCTGTATGTTTATATAGATTATTCAAGACAACTTGAGGATTAGCATCTTTCTTCAATGTTATCGTGATTTTTATACCATTTTTTAAATCAGTATGATAATCGGTAATACCATCGATAATCTTATTATGTACTAATTCGGCGACTTTGCCTTTTAATTCAGAAGTGTTAACTCCATATGGAACTTCATCGACTATTATGTAACTTTTACCATTTTTTTCTTCGATAATGGCTTTACTACGTATTGTAATAGTTCCTCGACCAGTTTCATAGGCTTTTCTTATACCACTATTTCCTAATATTATACCACCAGTAGGAAAGTCTGGACCTTTTACATATTGCATTAAACCTTGCGTATCTATATCAGGGTTATCTATATATGCAATACAACCGTCTATTACTTCACCTAGATTGTGTGGTGGAATATTGGTCGCCATACCAACGGCTATTCCCGTCGTACCGTTTACTAATATATTTGGAAACCGAGAAGGTAATACCTTTGGCTCTTTTTCTGATTCGTCGAAGTTTGGCATGAAATCGACTGTATTTTTATTGATATCACGTAATAATTCTAGGGATATTTTAGATAGTCTTGCCTCAGTATAACGCATTGCCGCGGCTCCATATCCCTCGATATTACCGAAATTTCCATGACCGTCGACTAACATATTTCTATAACTGAAGTCTTGAGCCATTCTAACCATTGCTTCATATATCGATGAGTCACCATGAGGGTGATATTTACCCATGACATCTCCGACAATACGAGCACATTTTTTGTGAGGTTTATCAGGTGTATAGCCAGATTCGTACATCGAATAAAGAATCCTTCTGTGGACTGGTTTCAAGCCATCGCGTAAGTCGGGTAGGGCACGATCGGTAATAACTGCCATCGAATAATTGAGGAATGAATCTTCTATTTCTTTTACAATATCGTTATGTAAGAGCCTATCGTGATTCATTCCAACTTCATATTCATCATTATCTAAAATAGGAGTTTCTTCTTGTGGTTCATCTGTTTTCGTTTCTAATTCATTTGTACTATCTATAGTAGTATCTAATTCTTGTTCTTTATCCATTTCATAACCTCCTAAACATTTACTTCCGCATATTTTGCATTTTCTTCGATGAATCTTCTACGCGGTTCAACTTCTTCGCCCATCAATCTAGAGAATGCCTCATCAGCACGCATCATATCGTCGACAGTTACTTTCTTTAAAATTCGTTTTGTTATGTCCATAGTTGTTTCATTAAGTTCTTCCGCGTCCATTTCACCTAGACCTTTCATTCTCGTAATGTCAGGTTTAACATTCATAGGAAGTCCTGCTAAATATACTTCTTTTTCTTCATCAGTAAGGACATATTTAATCGTCTTACCATGTTTTATACAATAAAGAGGTGGTTGAGCAGCATAAACATGACCCGCTTCGACTATCGGCCTAAAGAATCTATAGAATAGTGTCAAAAGTAATACTCTAATATGATCTCCATCGACATCGGCATCAGTCATAATTATAATTTTATCATAACGTAATTTTTTTAAGTCAAAGTCTTCGCCAATTCCCGTACCAAATGCTGTGATTATCGTACGAATTTCTTCATTAGATAGTGCTCTATCGAGTCTTGCTTTTTCGACATTTAAAATTTTACCACGAAGGGGAAGTATAGCCTGTGTCATCGAGTTTCTACCTTTAATAGCAGAACCTCCAGCAGAGTCTCCCTCGACTAAGAATATTTCACAGACATTAGGGTCTTTTTCTTTACAGTCGACTAGTTTACCTCCAAAATTAATGATGTCTAAATCACTTTTTCTGTGAGCTACTTCACGGGCACGCTTTGCCGCTATGCGGGCTCTTGCCGCTGTAAGACATTTGTCGATTATCTCTTTAGCATCACTCGGATTTTCCATAAGGTAACGTTCGAATCCTTTACTGAAGACATCATCAGCTATCTTTCTAACTTCGGCATTTCCGAGTTTAGTCTTGGTTTGTCCTTCAAATTGAGGGTCTGGATGTTTACAAGAAATGATCATCGTTAATCCTTCACGGACATCTTCACCTGTCAAAGGGTCATCATTATCCTTAAGTGCCTTACTGTTTTTAGCATAAGAATTGATTATCCTAGTAAGAGCACGTTTTACGCCATCTTCGTGGGTTCCACCTTCATGTGTTTTTATATTATTCGTGTATGAATATATCGCTGGAGTATAAGTATTATTATACTGCATGGCAATTTCAATCGAAATACCGTCTTCTTCGCCTTCAAAATAACAAATATCATCGTGAATAGGTGTTTTGGATTTGTTGAGAAGTCTTACATACTCGATTATTCCACCATTATATAAAAATTCTTCTTTTTTAGCACCACTCGCATCACGCGTATCTGTTAAAATTATACGTAACCCTTTATTTAAGAAAGCTATTTCTCTTAATCTTTCTTTTAAAATATCATATTTATATTCAGTCGTTTCTGTAAATATCGTCGCATCTGGTTTAAACTTTACCGTAGTTCCCGTTCTATCATCATCACAATCAGAAATTACTTTCATAGGTTCTACTGGTTTTCCACCATGTTCGAACCTTTGATAATGTACTTTACCTTTTTGATAAACATATACTTCGAGCCATTCAGATAAGGCATTGACGACACTAGCTCCTACTCCGTGTAGTCCTCCAGAAACTTTGTATCCACCTCCACCAAATTTACCACCTGCGTGTAATACTGTAAATATAGTCTCGATCGTCGAAAGACCTGTTTTAGCATTCATTCCTGTAGGCATTCCACGACCATCATCTTTGACAGTGATACTATTATCACTTTCTATAATTACTTCAATATCGTCACAATATCCAGCAAGAGCCTCATCGACTGAGTTATCGACGATTTCCCAAACTAAATGATGTAACCCACGTTCTGAAGTAGAACCTATATACATACCAGGACGTTTACGAACTGCTTCTAAGCCCTCTAATACTTGAATATCACTATCAGTATATTCTTTAGTTACTTTTCCTTCATTCATATACTTTTTTCACCACTTTCTCTTTCTTGATGTTAAAAACGGTACAGTTATTCAAAATTTTTGTGTTTATATTTTTTAAATCTGTCGTCGTTATAAATATTTGTAAATTTTTATTGAGCTTTTTTAAAATATTATTTATCTTTTTGGCGTCTAATTCGCTAAATAAATCATCTAAAATTAAAATTGGATAAATTCCCTTATCTTTTATAAAAAGTTCAATTTCGGCTAATTTAAAACAAATTATGGCATTCTTTTGCTCACCCTCAGAACCATAATCCTTTAAATTATTTCCTTTAAGTGAGAAAATAAAATCATCATGATGAATACCAATAAGTGTCTTTCCTATGACGATATCTTTTTCTAAATAATAACGGTATTTTTCCATAAGTTCTTCTTTAGATTTATTTTTAAACGAACTTACATAAGAAACCTTCAAGCCTCTCTTTTTTGTAATTTCATAATTAATATTATCATAATATTTATTAATTGAGTTAATAAAACTTTGACGAAACTTCGATATTTTAATTCCAATATCTATCATCTTCTCAGTTAAAATCCACAAATAATCAGGACTTGCCAAATTGTTAATATACATTAGTTTAAGAAATGCATTTCTCTGTTTTAAAACTTGATTATACTCATTTAAAAGATGCAAATATCCATTTTCTAGCTGCGATATTTCGATATTGATCATATCTCTTCTCTTAGCAGGCGAATCCTTAATAATATTCGTATCTTCAGGAGTAAACAAGACAACATTAATTTTAGAAATATAGTTACTTAGTTTGGCAATTTTATTTTTATCGATCTTTACAACTTTTCCATTTTCATTTAGTGATAATTCATAATTATGTTTAATCTTATCTTTTATCGTTCCTTCTATCCTCATGTTTTTTTCTCCATTTTTAATTAGTACGCGGTCTAATGAACCCCTAAAAGATTTTGTTATCGCTAAACAATATATTGCTTCGATGATATTCGTCTTTCCCGAACCATTTTCTCCAATAATTATATTCTGTTTATTAGAAAAATCTAATGACAAGTTTTCATAATTTCTAAAATTATACAGTTTCAAATTGA
The DNA here is from genome assembly GCA_964542625.1 of uncultured Muribaculaceae bacterium. Taxonomy (GTDB): domain Bacteria; phylum Bacillota_I; class Bacilli_A; order RF39; family UBA660; genus RUG11867. The sequence continues at coordinate 5,706 of CAZIUY010000011.1, forward strand.
TGATTTTCATAATTGCCACCTTAAAACCTCAATATAAAATTTACTAGGTACGGATAGTCCTCTATACCTAGTAATAATTATATCACAAATTTAGGCTGTTTTAAACGTTTTTTGTCTTATTTATAGCATATTTTTATGAGAAATATTTTTTCTCCTTTTACTAGAAACAGCTTGTAGTCTCGTAGACCTCAATACTTGATTTTCGATAATCCTTTTAGAAGCATTGACCCTTATTATCATGTTGTTATTGAATGTTATCAATGATTCATTATCATAGCTATTATAATTTTCTAAATTATTTACTGATATCCAAGCACAATCATGTAATCTCGGACTACTAGTTGGAAAGAATACTATATTTTCTTCTTCTTGAATAAGTATTGGTGCCTTGTGTGTTACACCTATCATCTGCATAGTACCTTTTTTTCTGCCCGCATACGAACTACCATAATATTCACAATTTTCCGAAATAATCTTGTTGGCTGATTTATCGACGATTATTACGTTATCATTTTCGTAAATCTTTGTTTTTCTCTTATTAATCGGCATTATTGCAAGTGTTTTTGAACTAATTTGATAGCTTTCCATTTGTTTCACCTCCCTGAATGAATTCCCTTATACTACAAACTTTTGTCGAAAAATGTCGAATTATGTCGAAAATTGTTATTTTTTGGAAAAAATGTGGAAAAGTTATAAAATTATGATATTTTAAATGTGCCATTTTTATCACTTTTTATATTACCATTTACAAATTCTTTGTTACTTTTTGTTAACTTAATTTGTTATATACATGAGGAGGAATATTATGAAGTTCGAAACAGAATATAATAAATATAAAGATGATGTGTATCGATTAGCCTATAGTTATACCTTAAATAAGCAGGATGCAGAGGATGTTCTACAAAAAGCATTTTTTCAACTCTATAAAAATCTTTATAAATTTTCCGATTCCGAAAGTATAAAGCATTGGTTGGTAGTGGTTACAATAAATCAATGTAAAAATTCACTTATATCTAGTTGGAAAAATAAAGTTATCCATCCAGATAATATTGAGAATTATGATATTTCGATATCTTCGAATTATACTTTAATAGATTCTGTGTTATCAAAATTAAAAAAAACTTATCGCATTCCATTTTATCTAAATTTAATGTATGGATATACGTCGAAAGAAATAGCTAATGTTATGAATTTGACGGAGGGTTCTGTCAAAATGCGATTAAAACGAGCCAAAGAAATTTTAAAATCAGAATTGGAGGAAAAAGAATGAAAAATAAAAAATTAGATGAATTAAAAACTGCTTTAAAATCTGTTAAATGTCCGAATGAAATGGATGAAAAAATTTTAACAAACGTTTATAAAAAACACAGAAGTTTTAAACCATCAATAGCCATTATTGGTATTTTAATAGTAAGTGCCATCACAATAGGTGTGGTTAATGCTGAAGAGATTGTTAAAAATGTATATAATTTCTTTATCACAACGAGTGAAGATGAAAATAATGGGTATGATATTAGTGTTAAAGACTCCAGTCTTGCCGAGATAAATTATGATGCTGACTTTCCAACTTGCGGCAACCCTAACGATTCAGAATACAAAGAGTGTTCTAATGAATACACTAAACAAGAGATAGAAAATATGCTAGGTATTAAAATTTTATCTAATTCTTTGTATTCGACAGAAAAATATAAATTAGTATACTCTATAAAAAATGGTAATAAAATAGCATCATTATCATTTCAGCTAATAGATCATATCGATGATTCTAAAATAAATGAGTATGAAAACTTTAATACTTATAAGTCTTATATTACACTTAATACAAAATATGCTGAAAACTATGATAATACTTTAATAGAGGGAGGAACTAGTGAATATACGGTTTATCATATTGACAATTTGGATGAGGATGCTCTACTCATGAAATCAGGAGGACAATATACAGTTCTTTATAATATAACATTTATTCATGATAATATAGTATATGGTTCTGAAATTTTATTTAAAGGATCTACCCAGCAAAATCCAGAAGAAGTTGTTACTAAATATTTAGAATCTTTCATTGAAAAATAAACATTTTCAAGTAACTGATGCAAATACAGATTATTAAGATTATTTTTAAATAAATTATTATGTGGAATTCTACATACTTTTCCACAAAAAAATGACGCTAATAGCGTCAAGTTTTAAATATCTAATAAGTCTTAATTGGTAAAATTAATTGTACTAAAGTTTCATCTTTAGCAGATTTTATTACTATCGGTTTTGTTTCGTTATTTAATAACACTACTAATTCCGTATCAGTAATCGTCTTTAATGCATCCATCATATACTTAGCACTGAAGGAAATACCGACGTTTTCACCTTCATTTTTTTCTATCGACAAGGTCTCTTCCGTACGACCAATTTCTGAAGCAAAAGATGATATTACTAGCTCGTTATCATTAGTTTGCATCTTGATGATATTCTTTTCTTTATTTTGAGTAAGAAGTGATGCTCTATCTATTGCACTATAAAAGTCATTATAATTCGTATTAAAGATGATATTAAAGTTATCTGGAATTAAATTATTTGTATTAGGATAATTACCACTTAATAAATTAGATTGTAAAGTAATATTTTTATAAATAAATAATATTTTATTAGAGAATATATGCATTTCTACTGGTTCATCATCACATATAATCTTATCGAGTTCACTTATATTATCACCTGGAATAGTAATATTTATTTCATTATTAATATTTTCATTTAAAGTAAGTGTCTTCTTAGCAAGACGATAAGAATCTGTTGCGGTCACTTCCATGATATTTCCTTGAAATTTAAAGTTTATACCTGTCAATAATGGACGTGATTCTTGTGTACTTATAGCAAATACTGTCTGTTTAATAATCGTCTTAAACAATCCACCTTTTAAGATGATTGGATTATTTTGATATTCGAGTTTTATTTGTGGATAATCATCTACTCTTAAACAGTTAAGATTAAATTGACTAGTCTTAGCCTTAATCATAACCTTTAATCCATCGACAACTTCGACATCGACAGTATCATCTGGAAGCTTTCTAATAATTTCATTTATATATTTACTTTGAATGACGATACTTCCTTCCTCGATTACGTTCTTAATTTTATCTCTTTCAATAAAAGATTTAATCGTCAAGTCTGTATCACTTGCAGTTAAGTATAGTCCTTCACTATTTAATTCGAACTTAATACCATTTAAAACTGGTATGACGTTCTTAATAGAAATTGCTCTCGTTACATTATTGAGACTTTCTAATAATATATTTTTATCAATTGTAAATTTCATGTAATTCATTCCTTTCTTATTTAATAATATATTATTGTTATTATGTCCTGTGAAAACTGTTGATAAGTGTCACATTTTCAACAATTATGGGCATTTTTGACTTGTCGATAATATGTTGAAAAGTATCAATATTTCCACAGGTTAACTTATATTATTTTTTATTTCATTTATTATTTCTTTCAATTGATTATTTTTTTCTAAATCTTCTTTTATTTTATCACAAGCATAAATAATTGTCGAATGGTCTCGATTGCCAAACTCTAATCCTATTTTAGGAAATGACTCGTTAGTATAAGTTCTACACAAGTAAATTGCTATTTGTCTAGGATAGTTTATGTTGGCAGTTCTCCTCTTGCTTTTTAAGTCTTCGACAGTAATCTTATAATAGTCGGCGACAGCTTTTTGAATTTTTGCTATATTCGAATCCATATAAACTGAATTTTTTAAATAGTCTCTTAATGCTTCGTTTGCAAACTCTAAATCAATTTTATGTGGTCCCATTATAGCCGCGTATGCATAAAGCCTCGTGACGGCTCCTTCGATGTGTCTTACATCATTTTCACTATTACTAGCGATATATTCTATTACTTCATCATCGACTAAATTAGCAACAGCATGGCCAGACATTTTATTTTTGACAATTCTCTTTTTTAATTCGATGTCTGGAGGATAAATATTGACTGTCAGTCCCCAACTAAAACGGGTTCTAAGTCGCTCTTCTAAAAGTTTTAAATCATCAGGACTTCTATCAGAGCTAATGATTATTTGTTTATTCATATCGTATAGATTATTAAACGTATGAAAAAATTCTTGTTGTGTTTTTTCAGCTCTTTCTAAAAATTGTATGTCATCTATCATCAAGACATCGACATTTCTATACTTATCTTTAAATGTCTGCACATAATTATTATTTTTATTCACATTTATAGCCGTAAAATCACTTATAAATTGATCACTCGTCACATATAATACTCGTTTATTCGATGTCTTTTTTATATAATTTCCTATCGCGTGCATCAAGTGTGTTTTACCTAAACCACTTTTACCGTGGAGAAAAAAAGGATTATATAATTTTCCAGGTTGTTCTGCGACCGATGTGGCCGCAGTATGGGCTAATCTATTGGATTCTCCTACTATAAAATTATCAAATGTATATTTTTCAATTAAATTAGATTCTATTTGCATAGGTACTACTTGTGTAGTATCATCTTGTTCTATATTATTTACAACCTTAGAAACTATATTTTGATTCGTATTATTCTCTTTATTTTCTTTAACTATGTCTTCTTCTATCACGAACTCTATATTACAAGTCTTACCTAATATTGCTTCCATTAATTCTTCGATAGTTTCTAAGTATCTTTTTATCAATGCTTCCTTTATATATAAAGAACTAGTCATGATAGTCACGATCTTTATAGATTTATTATTTTCGACCGCATCTTCTATTTTGTATATTTTACAATATTTGAACCAAGAATTAATGGAAACGGTCGAAATACGGTTTTTAAGCAACTCAATAAAATTTTTCCAAATTAATTTATTTTCTTCATCCATTCCCATCACCCCAGTTCTGTTACAAATATTTTAACTTAAAATTACAAAAAGATAAAGACAATTTTAGAAAAAAGTAATTATTAAAAAATATCGATTTATCAACATACTTTTCAACAATTATTTCAACACCCTGTTTATAAATTATCGACAATGTTAAAACACCAAAACTGTGGAAACTGTCGATAAAGTCGAAGATTACCACAAAATCAAGTAATGTTATAGACTAGTTATCGACAAAAAACTGTTGAAAAGTATGTTGATAAGGATACTAGAATTTGATGGTGTAGAACTTTTCTAAGGAATGCGTATCGTTCGTTAGTACTCTTATTAATGTAAACCCTGTATTTA
>CAZIUY010000012.1:0-10769 GCA_964542625.1 uncultured Muribaculaceae bacterium
TTTACAAAAATATATAAACTACTTTTAAAAAATTAATATTGTGTTAAAATAATAAAGAAATTTGGTGATTATAATGGATAAAATTATCATAAAAGGTGCAAGAGAAAATAACTTAAAAAATGTCAATTTAGAGATTCCTAAAAATAAACTCGTAGTCATGACTGGAGTATCAGGCTCTGGTAAGAGTAGTTTAGCATTCGATACGATTTATGCAGAGGGACAAAGAAGATATGTCGAATCATTAAGTGCATATGCTAGACAGTTTTTAGGTGGAACAGAAAAACCCGATGTAGATTCTATAGAGGGACTAAGCCCAAGTATCTCGATAGACCAAAAAACGACTAGTAAAAATCCCCGTAGTACGGTCGGTACAGTCACAGAAATTTATGATTACTTGAGACTTTTATTTGCTAGAGTAGGTACACCATATTGTCCAAACCATAATATACCGATAAATACCCAAAGTGTCGATGAGATTGTCGAAAAAATATTCTCTTATGGAGAAGGTACAAAAATAGAAGTTATGGCTCCAGTCGTACGTGCAGAAAAAGGAACTCATAAAGAAGTATTAGATAATTTACGAAAAAGTGGATTTTCACGAGTGAGAGTTAATGGTACAGTTTATGATTTATCAGATGAAATAAAACTAGAGAAAAACAAAAAAGATGTAATCGAAGTCGTCGTCGATAGAATCGTCGTCAAGGATCGAGAACGTTCGAGATTATCAGAAGCGATAGAAACTTCTACGAAAATGGCAGATGGTCGTGTTTTAATTAACGTAATTGGCGATAAAGAAATAATGTTTAGTGAGAAATATGCTTGTCCTATATGTGATTTCTCTTTACCAGACTTAGAGCCTGCCATGTTCTCATTTAATAATCCTTTTGGAGCGTGTGATGATTGTAAGGGATTAGGATTTAAACAGATGATAAACTTGAACTTACTTATTCCTAATAAAGAAAAGTCTATTTTAGAAGGTGCTATTAAGGGACTCAGCTTGGACTCTAATATTATAATGAGTGAATTAGAAACAACATCAAAGTATTATAATATCGACTTAAATGCTCCTATAAAAAATTTAAGTAAAGAGAGTCTCGATATCATCTTATATGGAAGTCCAGATGAACTAACTTTTCAGTATGTTGCTAAAAATGGTAATAAGAGGACGACAAAAAATCATTTTGAAGGGATAGTTACCAATTTAGAACGTAGGTATATCGAAACTAATAGTGCTTGGATTAGAGATTGGCTAGAGTCATATATGATGGATACTGAGTGTCCTACTTGTCATGGAGCAAGATTAAAAGATAATATTTTAGCGGTCAAAGTTGGTGGTAAAAATATTCATGAAGTATGCTTGATGAGTATCAAAAATCTCATACCATTCTTCGAAAAACTAAAATTATCTAAAGAAAAAGCACAAGTCGCAGAGCTTCTATTAAAAGAAATTTTAAATAGACTAAATTTCTTAAAAAATGTTGGACTCGAATATTTAACTTTAGCAAGGACTGCGGCAACACTATCTGGTGGAGAACTCCAAAGAATTAGACTTGCTACACAAATTGGTAGTAAACTTACTGGTGTCTTATATGTCTTAGATGAACCTAGTATTGGTCTTCATCAAAGAGATAATGATAAACTCATAAAATCATTACTAGAGATGAGAGATTTAGGAAACACCTTAATCGTCGTCGAACACGATGAAGATACGATGAGAGCCGCAGACTATCTAATAGATGTTGGCCCTGGAGCTGGAACTAATGGGGGAACAATAGTTGCCGCTGGATCTCCAGAAGAAGTAATGAAAAATGAAAATAGTTTAACAGGCAGGTACCTCGCTGGAATCGAAAAAATAGAAGTACCTAAAACGAGAAGAAAAGGAAATGGTCTATACTTAGAAATAAAAGGAGCTAAAGAACATAACTTAAAAAATATAAACGTCAAGATTCCACTTGGAAAGTTCGTCTGTGTTACAGGAGTATCGGGTTCTGGTAAAAGTAGTTTAGTCGATGAAATAATCTATAAAGTATTAATGAGGCACGTATATGATTCAAAAGTAGAGCCTGGTTTGTATAAATCTATTAAAGGCTTAGAAAATATCGATAAAGTAGTACAAATTAGTCAAGATCCAATAGGCAGGACTCCTAGAAGTAATCCCGCCACATATGTCGGATTATTCGATGATATAAGAGATCTATTCGCAGAAATGAAAGAATCCAAAATTCGTGGATTCGATAAATCCCGGTTTTCATTTAACGTCAAAGGTGGACGTTGTGAGGCTTGTTGGGGTGATGGTGTCAAGAAAATAGAGATGCACTTCTTACCTGATGTATATGTACCATGTGATGTTTGTGGTGGAAAGAGATATAATAGTGAAACTTTAGAAGTAAAGTTTAAAGGCAAGAGTATATATGATGTTTTAGAAATGAGAGTCTCTGAAGCATATGATTTCTTTGAAAATGTTCCTAAAATCAAAGCTAAATTACAGATGCTAATGGATGTCGGACTATCTTATATTAAAATAGGACAGAGTGCAACGACTTTGTCTGGTGGTGAAGCAGGTCGAATAAAACTTGCTAAAGAGTTACAAAAAAAACCAACTGGTAAGTGTATGTTTATCTTAGATGAACCGACGACTGGACTTCACTCAGAAGATATCAAAAAATTACTTACGATACTAAATAGAATCGTCGATAATGGCGATACTGTCTTAGTTATCGAACATAATTTAGATGTCATCAAAGTCGCCGATTATATAATCGACTTAGGTCCTGAGGGAGGAGATGCTGGAGGTGAAGTTGTAGCAACAGGCTCTCCAGAAGAAGTAAGCAAGAATCCTGCTTCCTATACAGGTTTATACTTAAAGAAAATGCTAAACAAGTAAAGTCAAACTGGCTTTACTTTTTTCTTCTTAACCATTATAATTAGTTTGGTGATTTAATGAATCCTATCGCATTTACAATTTTTGGAATAGAAGTAAGATATTATTCCTTATTTATTTTGTTAGGTATAATCATTGCCTATTTTATGATTATTAGAGAAGCAAAGAGATTCAATATATCTGAAGACTCTATGTTTAATATATTCTTTTGGGCAGTCATTATCGGTATAATAGGGGCTAGACTCTATTATGTAGTATTTAATTGGGAATATTTTGGAACACATATAAATGAAATATGGCAAATATGGCAAGGTGGACTAGCCATCCATGGGGGAATACTTCTAGGACTCATAACTATAGGAATACTTGCTAAAAAATATAATTTACGACTACTTAAAATATTAGATATCATCGTAGTACCTTTAATATTGGCACAAGCTCTTGGTCGTTGGGGTAACTTCTTTAATAGTGAAGCATATGGTGTTGCAACGACAGTAACTCATTTGCGAGATTTACATATTCCAGAATTTATCATAAATGGTATGAAAATTAATGGTATATATTATACACCAACTTTCTTTTATGAATCCTTATGGTGTCTAATTGGTTTTATCATCATGATGATACTTAGAAGAACAAAATATGTTAAAGTCGGACAAATTTCAGGATTTTATCTTATGTGGTATGGACTTGGTCGCTTCTTTATCGAAGCATTGAGAACAGATTCACTCATGATTCTAGGATTTAAAATGGCCCAAATCGTTTCCATCATATTCATAATCGTCGGCATCGTGTTATTCATAATGGGTGCAAGAAAGACGAAGTATGAAGACTTATATAATGAGCAAATTATAAAGTAAGGAGGAATAATATGTTATATGATGTCATCATAGTAGGGGCAGGACCTGCTGGGATTAGTGCAGCAATATATGCTAAGAGGATTGGATTAAAGACTCTCGTCTTCGAAAGTAAAATGATAGGAGGCTTAATAAATTATACTAACATTGTCGATAACTATCCTGGTTTTAAACACGTTAGTGGTCCAGAGTTAGCAGGTAAAATGTACGAGCACTTCATGTCACTAGATATAGAATATAAAAACGAAAATGTAACTGATATCATCGATGGTAATATTAAAAAAGTAATAACTTCTAGTGGAGAATATAGAGCTTTAAATATAATCATTGCAACGGGTCGTTCGCGAAGGAGCTTAAATGTATTAGGTGAAAAAGAATTAAATGGGAAAGGCATCAGTTACTGTGCTATGTGTGATGGACACTTTTATAAAGATAAAGATATTCTCGTCGTCGGTGGAGGAGACTCTAGTTTAGAAGAAACTTTGTATCTTGCAAGACTAGTTAAAAGTGCTACTATGATCATTCGTGGACAAAAATTAACGGGAAGCGAAACACTAATCGAGGAAATTAAAAAATGTAATAATGTCAAAATAGAATATGGTGTAAATATAGTAGAATTACTATCTAAAGATGGATTTCTTACTGGAGCCAAGCTAAGTGATGGTCGCATTTTAAATGCTTCTTGCGTATTCGTCTATATCGGTTTCGATCCAGTCTTACCATTTAAAACAGATTTAGAGTTAGATCGCTCTAATGGATATATCATCGTAAGTGAAAACTTTGAAACTTCTAAGAGAGGTATTTATGCTGTTGGGGATATAATAAAGAAAAATATGTATCAAATTATATCCGCGGAATATGAAGGTGCATCTGCCTCTCTTAATATAGCAGCAAGAATTGACAAAGAAAAATAGTGATGATAAAATACTTCCTGTATTTAAGAGGTCAGTTATGAATAATTTAGTTTTAGCATATTTAGGCGATGCTGTCTATGAATTATATGTAAGAGAATATCTTATAGGTCGTGGTATTAGTAAAGTAAAAGATTTACAAAAAGAATCCATAAAATACGTTAGTGCTAGAGCACAAAAAGAAACATTAAAGAGACTCGAGAGTATAGGATTCTTTAATGAAAGTGAACTAGAAATTATTAAAAGAGGAAGAAATGCTCATAGTCATACGAACAAAAATGTCGATATAATAACGTACAAGATGTCTACAGGTTTAGAAGCATTAATCGGATATTTATATATAAATAATAAAGATAGATTAGATGAAGTTATGAAGGAGGTACTTAAATGAAGGTATTTGGGAAAAATGTCTTTAATGAATTAAAGAATAATACTGATAAAATAAGAAAGGTCTATTTAAGTACATCATTTCATGATGAAGATATAATAAAATTTATTAAAGAAAATAAATTATCTTATGTGACAGTAGAAAAGAAAAAATTCGATAAAATAGTTAATGGTAATACGCAAGGTATTATCTTAGATGTAGAAGAATTTACATATAAAGACTTAAAAGAAATCGATACTTCTTTAAAGAAAATTGTCGTCTTAGACCATTTAGAAGACCCACATAACATGGGTGCAATTATTAGAACGTGTGAAGCCTCTGGAATAAAAGCTATAATCATTCCTAAAGATAGAAGTGTACAGATAAATGCAACTGTCGTAAAAACTTCGACAGGTGCTTTAGAGTATGTCGATATATATCAGGTTGCTAATTTAAAGAGTGCAATCGAATATTTAAAGAATAATGGTTACTTCGTGTATGGTGCGGAAGCAGATGGCAAGCGATATGATGAAATAGAATATAGTGAAAAAATAGTTTTAGTAATCGGTAGTGAAGGGAATGGTCTATCGAGAATAGTAAGAGATGCCTGTGATGAAATCATAAGTATACCGATGTATGGTCACGTCAACAGTTTAAATGCGAGTGTATCATTTGGAGTGCTAGCTTATGGAATCAAAAACTAATGGGTACGAATACACTGACTTAAATGCCATCATGGAAGTAAGAGACAATAATGACGATGCTAAAGATTATCTTTTCACTAAATATAGTCCATTGATTCATAAAGAAATTAGTCAAGTTAAAAGAAAAGCCCTAAAACTAGGAGTCGATTTGCAAGACTTGACACAGGAAGCGATGCTCGGTTTTAGTTTTGCTATCAATAATTTTAATGAAGAAAGTGAAACTAAGTTTATAACATTTGCAACACTATGTATCAGAAGAAAATTATCTAATTATTTAGCTAAATTTGATACTGGTAAAAATAAAGCATTAGTCGATTCTGTACCACTCGATGCCGTCTTAGAAAAAAGACAATTCGTCGAAACATTTAAGAACATACAAGGAATAGATCCCCTTAAAAAATTAATTAATTCTGAAACATTAAGTGAAATAAAACATAATATGGGAGAACGCTTAAGTAAAAAAGAAAAAGTAGCATTAAGTTATGATATTCAAGGAAAAAGTACCAGTGAGATAGCCAAACTGATGGATATATCTAATAAACAAGTTTATAATCTGCTCTTTCGAGCACGAAGCAAGATGAAATAAGAAATGAAAAATTTCTTTTTCTGTTACTTTAAAGTGTGTAAATTTACAATTTATACTAATAATGTTATAATAATTCACGAAGGGTGATGGTCAATATGTCATTGAAAGCGGGAATAGTCGGACTTCCTAACGTAGGGAAAAGTACCCTTTTTAATGCCATTACAAAAAAGCATATATTAGCCGCAAATTATCCATTTGCAACGATCGAACCGAATGTCGGAGTCGTCTCAGTACCAGATGCTAGATTAGATTACTTAAACGAATTATATAAACCAAAAAGTTTAGTATCGACTAGTTTTGAATTTACTGACATTGCTGGTCTCGTCAAAGGTGCATCACATGGTGAAGGTTTGGGTAATAAGTTTTTATCTTATATACGCGAAGTAGATGCGATAGTAAATGTCGTGAGATGCTTTCAAAATGAAGAAATAACTCACGTCGAGGGGAAAATAGATCCAATTAACGATATAGAAATAGTCAATACAGAATTGATATTAGCGGATTTAGAAGTTATCGATAATCGCATTACAAAGTTAGGTAAAAAGATGTCTATGGCAAAAGAAAAGAGTGAAGTATTTGAAGTAAATACCCTTACTCATACGAGAGAAGTCTTAACAAATGGTATTCCTTTGCGATTAAGTAATTTTACTGAGGATGAATTAGAATTTTTAAAATCATTTAACTTGATAACGATGAAGCCAGTAATATACGTTGCCAATGTAAGTGAAGATGATGCCGTCGTCGGTGATAATGAATATTCTTTAAAAGTAAAAGAATACGCAAGTCGCGAAGGAGCAGGAGTTATCGTCATGAGTTGTGAAACCGAAAGCGAATTAGCAGGTTTAAATAATGACGAACGTAAAGAATTTTTATCCATGCTCGGAATCACAAATAGTGGTCTCGATAAATTAATTTATCAGACATATAACCTGTTAGGTTTAAGAACATTCTTTACCGCAGGTGAAAAAGAAGTCAAAGCATGGACTTTTAAAAAAGGAATGACCGCACCAAAGTGTGCAGGAATAATTCACAGTGACTTTGAAAGAGGTTTTATTCGGGCTGAAGTCATGAGTTATGATGACTTAATAAAATACGGAACTGAACTAAAAGTTAAAGAGTCAGGTCGAATGCGTTTAGAAGGAAAAGAGTATGAAATGCAGGATGGAGATATCTGCTATTTCAGATTTAATGTCTAAGAGTGGAACAGGAAAGAAAGAATATTGACCCGGAAAAAACTGGAAAGTTTATTGCAGAATTAAGAAAAGCCCATAACTTAACACAGGACGAACTAGGGGATATGTTATTTATCTCGAGAAAATCTATTTCCAAATGGGAAACAGGTCGAGCGTGTCCATCCATCGATATGCTTAAAAAACTAAGTGATAATTTTGGTGTATCGTTAAATGATTTAATTTATGGCTCTTTCGATGAATCTACTTTTGTTAAAAGGAAAGTTTCATTAGAAAAGATCTTGAGATTGAGACAATATAAGACATCTATCATGGTTTTATTTACTATGTTCTTCAGTATGTTCTTTATATTATTTCAATATGAAGATAATAAGACTAAAGTATATTATATAAACTATAAAGATAATAACTTCATCTTTCAAAATGGTGTATTAGTCCTATCAAAAGATAATAGTAGTAATATTAATCTAGGAGATATCAAAATTAATGTATTAGAACTCCTAAATAAAGATTTTACTTACTCATTAAACTATAAACTAAATGATGATGTCGAAGAACTATTTAAAATAAGTATCAAGAGTACTATACAAATCGATAAAGATACTAGTAAAAGACTAAGAAATATCTTATCTTCTAAAACAGGACAATTGTTTTTGAAAGTTACATACATCAATGATGATTATGAAGAAATATCTTATAACTTAGATATATTTGGTCTTTATGAAGAAGTAGAAGAAGATAATATTCAAGATTATACGGACACTATCTTACAAGAGTATATGTCTAATAATATCCCTAGTGTATTACAATCAAAGAAAATATCTGATACTTCTTTAAAACTAGAAGAAAATAAAATTAGAATTATCGATTTAGAATCAATATTCAGCATGACTGATAAAGAATTATATAATTTAAACTATAAAAGTATAACCTTAAATAATGAAAATTATACTTTATATTATGATAAAGAAAATAATATTCTAAATATCTTTAATCAAAGCCATGAAATAACTATAATGTTACTAACTAAGAGAATATATATAAATAATCAGTTTTTATATAATGTCGTAAACAACTATGGATTCCATATCATAGAAGAAGATAATTACAATTTATTAAAAAATCTTACTATAAAATTAAAGGAAATATCTTAAATGCTACTTTTAGTAGCGTGATAAAACCTTAAATACATAGTAAATTTTTACTAGAAAGGAGTGAAATTTGTGAAGAGGGTATTACTACTGATAATAGGGTTTATGCTATTTTTTAATCAAGCCAATGCAGAATCTTATTATGTTAATACCAATGGAGTAGAAATGAACGAACTTCAATATGATAACATGACGAAAATGTTCTCTTTAAAGAAAATAGAACACATGACACAGAGTGATTTTGATATGTACAAAGATGCTAATATTATAAGTTCTTCAGTACAATATCAAAAGACGACATATCAAAATGATGAAGTCATTTCTACAGAAACTATTAGTGAAGCTGAGTATCAAAGTCAAATTAATGGAAACGTTTGTACTCCGTATTCCGATACGAGCCAATATTATGAAACAGAATACAAAAGACTATCCGCTACCATATTTGAAACGAGTGTTGGTTTAAATGTCATGGGAGCACTTAGTTGGTCAAAGATGCCAAAGTATAGATCTTATGATGTCTTTGCCATGATGTTTCAATACTTCGATTATAGTAACGTTTATGGTGTTCAAGAATATTTTATTGGCGACACTGCTGGAAGATTCGAGTATGATAGCGAAGAACCAGGATATAAAGGATTTACAAGTGGATTTGGAATCTCGATGAATTTAAAAGATGGTTCTAATATCGATGGATACGAACTAACCATTGGCTCACGATTAACAGTCAATACGACTACTGCTGCCTATGCTAATGCTTTTGTAACATATCAGCACGCACAAGGTAATTTGACTAGAGAACAATCTAGAAGCTATTCTTTAAGTATTTCAGGATTAGGTAATGTAATATATTACTCAGATACTAGTATTAGAAATACTTATGATGGTATGGGTGGTCTTTTATTGAGAAAGGCCTTATAAGTATTTTACCGACGCACTAGATGACCATTTGGTCATCTTTTACATTAAAAATGTCTAATAAATTAAAAAGTATTGTAATATCTAAATAAAATAGGTATACTTTATATATAGATGAGGGAGGAAAAGAAAATGTATAGTGACTTTTATAACACAGATTATATTACAAGTACGAGTTCTGTCGATAGTACTTGGATGATTATTTCAGCCATAGTTGCTTTAATAGGTGGAATCGTCATATATCTATTATTTGTATCTAAAAAGAATAATGGAGAATATACTGGTTTTGTAGCGTGGTTGCACGACTTCTTAAATTTTAAAACATTCTTTATCGAAGTCGTTCTAAAAACTTTATACGTTATATTTGCTATTTTTATAACTTTAAGTTCATTTAGTTTCTTAAGTTCAAGTGTTGCCATATTCTTCTTATGGTTAATCCTCGGTAATATTATAAACAGAGTAGTTTATGAGTTTATACTTATGTTCCTAACACTCGTAAATAATACAAGCGAAATCAATAAAAAACTTGTTAGTCATGAGCCTGAGAAAACAACAGTTAAAACGAGAAAAAAAGAAGAAAAAACAGTAGAGAATACTGAAGGTGAAGCTTAAATAGAAAATATCTAGATTATTTCTAGATGTTTTTTAATAGAGTTGTGGACAAACACCCTCTTTTGGTTTATAAAAACAATGATTTTTATAACTTCCTGCTAGAGGTTGCTCATAAAATGTCGTCTTACAAGAACTACCTGTACTAGGTGCATAAAACCAAAGAGCATTAGTCGCTGGATAATAATATTCACCCTTTAAAGAACGTTCTGCTAAGCTTTTCTCTTTAGTAGTAGGAGAACTTTGAAATAAAGAACTATTTACACCAACAAAACCACCTGGACTTTGATAAATAGCATCTGTTATAGTTCTTATATTCTTAAAAGTATAACAATCTGCGATTACTCTATTTACGACGACATTACCAACCATCAACATACCTAAATTACCTTCCCCTAAAGCTTCTGCTCTCATAAGTCGTGCTAAAAGATCTAATTCTTTAGATGTATAATTAACTAGCATACTATCACCTAATATAATATATGATAGAAGAAAATCTAAAATTCTTGTATTTTAGTCAAATTTATACTATAATTTAATTGTACTTAGGGGCGTGGTATAATGGTAGCATAGGAGTCTCCAAAACTTTTGATGGGAG
>CAZIUY010000013.1:0-10664 GCA_964542625.1 uncultured Muribaculaceae bacterium
TGACTTTTCCCTAGAAAGTTGATATAATTTTATTGGGAGGAAAAAGTATGAAGAAATTTTTTGAAAAATATGATTTGATTAAGTTAGCTGGCATCATGGTATTACTTTTAGCCATCATGACGTGGTTCATACCTTATGGTTACTTTTCTGGAAGTGAAATGGTAACGGAAGAAATTACGAGATTAGGATTCCAAGAATTTTGGCAGTATGCCTTGCTCGGTATGTATTACTTCACTGTATTGATAACCTTCCTGTTCGTTATGGGTGGATTTTATCAAGTCCTATCTAGGCGTCCAGGATATCAAAAACTAATCAAAAATATTAGTGGCAAGCTAAAGGGTCATGAGATAATATTTGTGCTTCTAGTATGCTTATTATTTGCTATCATCGGAAGTACTGTAAATGAATATTTCCCATTCTTAGCATTAATTCCATTCGTAATAGCAATACTAAATTGCTTAAAAGTCGATAAGATTTCATCATTTGTAGCTACCTTTGGTGGATTACTCGTCGGTACATTCGGTAGTACTTATAGTAGTAAAGTATCTGGATATTTACTGAATACTTTCAGTCTAGAAAATAGTGATATAATTATTCCTGAGCTGATAATATTTGCTATATCTTATATACTTTTAGCAACTTTTACATTCCTAAGAATGAAGAAGCAAAAAGATACTAAAAAGCACGAAAACTACGATAAGTTTGAAGTCGCAGTTGCGGACACAAAAACATCCCCTAAGACTTGGCCATATGCAGTCGGTATTATCCTATTTATAATAGTTACAGTACTAGCATACCTACCTTGGAGCTCTTGGGGAGTAGAAGTATTTACTGATATGACGACGGCCGTTAACGAATTTGCTATCGCCGATGTTCCAATACTCAATTACATCTTTAGTGAATTCTCTGCATTTGGTTCTTGGGATATCTTCACCATCCAATTTGTAATGATCTTTATAACATTACTAATTCATTGGTTTGGTAAAGTCTCTTTAGACGAAGTACTCGAGTGTTACGGTGAAGGCTTTAAGAAACTCGGCAATGTAGTTGTCGTACTCTTAGTCGTTTATGTAATCTTAATCTTCGCAGTTATGTTCCCAGTTGTCCCTGTAATTGTCGATTGGTTTATGACTTTGAAGAGTGGATTCAATTCGATTCTTGCATTCATTGCCGCTCTATTCACATCATGTTTTGGTGTAGAAATGCAATATGTCATGGATTTAGCAGGTTCATATTTTGCAGTCACATACGCAGAAGCAGCTTCGATGAATCAACTAGCAATTATCTTCCAAAGTGCTTGGGGCCTAGTAAGCTTTATAGTTCCATCGAGTGCTATACTGATGTTGGGATTAAGTTATCTAGATATCAAGTATAAAGATTGGTGTAAATTCATTTGGAAATTCTTACTCATCATGTTAATCATCTCACTAATTATTATATTGATAATTGCCTAATGAATTCTGTCTAGAAATTAATTATTAATTCTAGGCAGTTTTTTATTATTTTAGATTAAATTTAGTGACATTTCCTAAGAAAATTGATACAATCATCATGGGGAGAGGATACAATGTTTGAATACATGGGAGATAGAATTAATAAAGCTATTAAAAATATAAGGGGAATGGGCAGAATAACAGAAGATAATATCGATGATGCAGTAAGAGAAATACGTATGGCTCTATTAGAAGCGGACGTCAATTATGAAGTAGTCAAAGAATTTGTCAAAAATGTTAAAGATAAAGCACTCGGTATGGAAGTAGAGAAAAGTATCAGACCTGATGAATTATTTATCAAAATAGTAAGGGATGAGCTAGTAGGACTTTTAGGTAGTGAAGAAGTAGAGCTAGTAACAAACGGTAATCCGACGATAATTATGTTAGTAGGACTTCAAGGTAGTGGTAAGACGACGACCTGTGGAAAACTAGCTGCTCTTACTCGCAAAAAGTATGGTAAGAATCCTTTGTTAGTCGCGTGTGATATATATAGACCCGCGGCCATAGAACAATTAAAGACTATAGGGAAGAGTCTAAATATACCTGTTTATGATGAAGGGAAAACTATTTCCGTTATCGATATCATCAAGAATGCTTTAGAGTATGCTAAAACCAATAAAAATGATTATATCATTATAGATACTGCTGGTAGGTTGCAAATCGATTCAGTTTTAATGGACGAACTCGTCGATATAAATGAAAATTTTAAACTAGATGAGATTTTACTCGTAATCGATGCGATGATGGGACAAGATGCTATCAATGTCATAAGAGGGTTCGATGATAAATTACACCTAACTGGTGCTATTCTTACAAAGATGGATGGAAATACTAAGGGTGGTGTCGCTCTTTCAGTAAGGCACTTGACGAATATACCTATCAAGTTTATTGGCGATTCAGAAAAGCTAGATGGACTCACTAAGTTCGACCCTAAAAGAATGGCAGATAGAATACTCGATATGGGCGATATACTATCCATTGCTGAAAAAGTCGAAGACAGTATCAATATGGATGAAGCAGAAGATTTAGCTAAGAAAATGCAAAGAGGGAAGTTCGACTTAGAAGACTTCTTGTCGACATTAAAGCAAATTAAAAAACTAGGTCCTTTAGAGAATTTACTAAAGATGATTCCAGGAGCAAGAAATGCTGGACTAGCAAATGTTAAAATTGATCCTAAAGATATGGCTCACATCGAAGCAATCATCTTATCGATGACACCATATGAAAGAACTCATCCTGAAGTAATCAAACATTCTCGCAAACAGAGGATTTCTCGTGGATGTGGAAGAAGTGTAGAAGAAATAAATAGATTACTAAATCAATTTGAAGAAATGAAGAAGATGATGAAACAATTTTCAAATGGTAATATGAAACTACCGTTTTAATGAGTAGATAGACATTTACCTAACCACAACCATTTATTAAACATAATATACATTAGAAAGGAAAGTGTATCTTATGTTTAAAGATAGATGTTGTGGGCGACTAGACACTTACCAAAACCAAGAATATCCAGAAGCAGTCATGGCTAATTCTACTGACGCAGGGATGAATTATGGTTATAGTATGAACATGGGTATGGTATCTAATGGTTGTGTGATGCCACCAGTATATGAGTGTCCACAAGAGAGAGTTTGTAATAGAGATTTTATCTATGAGGTTCCTCATATTATACCGATAAACACCCGTATAATTAACCATCACATTTATAAACATTCATATAGTCCTTGTTATACATCTTGTGAAGAAAATGTAGTAAGTAATATATACGATGGATGCCCAAATAAATATTAATAAAACCAGGAAGACTGATAACTTTTCAGCCTTTTTATATATCATAAAAAGGGAAGTAAAGGCGAATAAAAACGCTACACAAAAAGATATAAGTATGTTATAATTTTTGTATAATAAAAAGAATAAAGAAGGAAGGTACGATTCCTTGAGAAAGACAATACTCATGTTAATAAATGGCTTTGGAGTCGAGCGTAATGGCTCGGCAGAAGTATATAGTCAAAAACTCATGCCAAACTTTGATTATATGATTAAAAATTATCTTTTTGGTAATCTAACGACCCCTGCAGGGGACTATAACAATGCTTATAGATTATTTTCCATGCCTGAAAATAATAAAAAACAAGAAGATGAAATCGATAAAGCAATATTCGATAAGAAACTGAATCAAAATACTGTCTTAGTCCAAGCGAGAGATAACATGGTAGAGAATAGTACTTTACATATATTTTATTGTATGGATGATACGAACAAATTTAACCAAATAAGAGAACTATTACATATCTTAAATCCTAATAAAGATAAAAAAGTCTTCATTCACTTAATCATGACTGCTACTTCCACAACAGCATATGATTCCATTACCAAAATAATCAGTAAACTATCATTCGAAGTCGGTGATTATTGTAAAGTAGGAATGATTGTCGGTAAGAATATGATCAATACAGACGATGTCTTGAGAGCTTATTATCGGGAATTAGGTGAACACTGGAACGAATCTAATAAAAAGTTTGAAATCTTAGAAAGAGATATTACGAATCCTGAAGATGCTGGTGTCTTTATGATTAGTGGAGGGTTTGCCCTTAAAGAGAACGATTCGATAATATTTTTAAATTATGAAGACGTAGAAATGGAACGTTTTTATAATGATTTTACGAAGATAAAGACAAGACAATATAGCCTATATCCTTTTAAAGATAATATACCATATATGTTTAATAAAGAAAGTGAAACAAAAGATATAAATTTCGCAAGCACCGTAGAGAATCATAATATCAAAATTCTCGTACTAACCATAGAAGCGAGAATAAATGATATCAACTTCTACTTAAATGGTATGGAAAAAAAGATGAGTCCAAATATTACTTATGCCGTAAATGATATGAGCTTGTTTTCTAGCAAAGAGAGTATAATTAGTCTAATCGAATCTCCAGAATATGATGGCTTTATTATCGATTACTCTATCGCTGGTCATAATAAAATGGAAGAAATTAAGAGTGATTTATCAAAGATCGATGAAGTTATCAAAAATATAAGTGATGTCTCTAAAGAACGAGATTATACATTTATAATAAGCAGTTTGTATGGTATTCATATATCGGTCATGGATGGAGTTATTCAAAAAGTAATAAACTTCTCAGGGAAAGTACCTTGTGTATTTCAAAGTAACTTATTTACAAAACAAGAGTATTCACTTTCCTCAGGTAGTACTTATGCCCTAGAACAGACATTTTTGACGAATATAAACGACAATGTTAAAGCAAATCGTCTCGTTCATAAATTAACTAAGATAGAAAAGATGCTGATTAAAGGAAAATAAGGAAGGTGCGATTAAAATGGCTTTAGATAGTTATAGATTAAGAGAAACGAAGAAAAATTTAGAACAAGATAAACCAAAGTCCGCGTATGAAACGAAAAATGATATGAAACGAACAAGCGAACAACTCAAGAATTTAGTAAGAGAACTAAAGGACTTAGATGGGGGTGTTAAAGAAAATTCTGATATTGACCAGCGTTGGATTAAAGAGCACGAAGCAAAGGAAATAAAATGGACTTCCACTAAACCTAAAGAGCCACAAAAATATCAAAATCATCTAAGGCAACTTCATGATCTGTTAGATAGTTTACCCAAAAATGATGAAAGTAGTAGTCTAATGGAAGAAGTAAAGGTAGAAAAAAAGGAAGAAGCATCTAATGAGCAGCCCATAACAGAATCCCCTAGTGAAGAGTCTTTCGAGGAATCATCGCCTATAAAACCACAAATAAGTGCTGCAACACCTATTCAAGAAGAAATAAAAGAAGAAATATTCTCAATCGATAATTCTCCTTTAATAGAACAATTAAATATCAATATAAATCAAAAGTATAATCATCTAAGTTCCCAGTTATCAAATATATATAGTTCTGCCCTTTTAACAGATGAAATACAATCTATAACTTCTGATTTACAAGGTTTAATGGATATTAAAAATAAATCATTAGAAGAATTACAGAAAATCGATAATACCCTAAATGACTTAATTTCTAGATTCAATAAATTATCAGAAAGGGCTAATGAAATTAGAATCTCTGATGAAAGAGCTAATAGAATGAAATCATTAGAAGATTACGAAAAGCTATTAGAACATACTTATGGTCAACATTGGCTTGCTATCATGTCCGAACAAGAAAAAGAACAATACATTAACTTATATACACTAGTCCATGGAGTACCAAGAGAAACAGTAGAAAGAAAAATCGAAGAAGAACTCGACCGTGCTTATCGTGAGGCTGTCAGTTCAAAAGAGCAAGAAGAACCACAAGTAAATCGAGAACCAGAAAGCCCACGACAATTTCAAAGTGAATATGGTGGTATAATTTCATTTAACATTAGACAGGGAGTAGAAGAACTAAAAGAGATATATTCTAATATAGATTCCGCTACATCCGAACAGATAGAAGAGTTTAATTATCTATATAGGACTCTTTCAGCGGTAAGTAAAATAAAACCTTCCTCTTTAGAAGAAGAACAAGATAAATTAACTAAAACATATGATGTAACTGAAAGAATCGAACGACTACAAAACACATTAGGGGAACTCGGTAAAACCAATAATAAGTATTAAAATAAAGCGTATTAGTGCTATAAACTAAAAAAAAATTATCTTTACAAAATTGGTAGTTTACGCTATACTTGTAATAGAATAAAATAGAATAAAAAGGTGTGATAATGATGAAACAGTTCGATTTTGAAACAAGTAACTATAAACACAAAGAGGAAGTTAAAACATTCGTATTAGGTATTAATGATACGATAGATAAATTCGTAAAAACTTACGATAATAGAGAACAAGAATTAAAGAAAATAGACTCTAGTATAAGTAAAAAGAACGATAATATCGAAAAACTAGAGATAACTCTCGCAGATTTAACTAAAAAGACAGATGAATTTAAGTCTTTAAAAGAATTTACTAATAGTGAGATATCTGAATTAAATATCAAAAAGAGTGAGATTTCTTATACTGATAATGAAGTACAAAAGATGGAGCTAGATGATATAAATAGTCAAATTGCTCAAAAACGAAATAAAATATCGAAAGTCGATGCTAAACTAGATGTTATAAAGGCAAAAGTAAAGACTAGTAATGATGAAAAGAAGACTTGTGAAAAAGAACTAAAAGACTTAGAGAAGAGTAAATTAGGCGAGGAAGAAAACTTATATAGGACGAACTTATTACTTGCTTTAATAGAAGAAACTAAAGACCAATTAAATGATCGCATCATCGAAATCATAAACGAACCATATCATCGTAAAACAAAAGAAAAAGAAGAAGTCGAAATAAAAGAAGAGGAGACTCCCCTAAAAGAAGAACCTAAAGTAATTCTAGAAGAAATAACTGAAGATGAAGAAATAGAAGAACCTATTATTCAAGAAGAAAAAGAGGAAGAACCTATTAAAGAAGTTCCTATCGAAGAACCTACTAAAAAGATGGATAGTATTCTATGTGAAAAATTTAAAAAAGAAGATATAAATATCGATGAGTTTAGCGAAGATGCTAAATCTAAAATGCAAGAAAATACTGAAGTTGTAGTAAAGAATATAGATATACTCAAAAGACACTCTGTACCATTAGAATATACTAAAGATCAACCTGATATACTCTATGATATAAATAGTCAAGATTTAGATGACTTACTGAGTATCATCACAACCGATGAAGATGGTAATGGCATGGGATTCTCTATCGACTTTACTTATAACATCTTAAACGAACTATCTAAAATAAATGTCGATAGATTAATAGATGTCTATAATAATGAATTCATGAATATAAATGCTAAGAGTGGTATCATTAACTTACTTAAACTTACTAATCCAGGATTGACAGATTTTGCTAAAAATAGAGAAGCTAATATTAATTTATTAAAGACACTAAATACTAATAAAACTAATGAGATTATCGAAAAATATCCTGATTTTATAAATATGGATCATCCCCTATTTGCTAGTGTCTTAAATATGTTCGATAAACATGATTTAGTAGAAAAAATAAATGCTGGAGTCGAAGTTATTCCTAAAATACTCGAGTACTGGCAAAATAACTAAAGAGAGTAATCTCTTTTTTTAATTATCCCGTATATTGCTTTTTTAAAAGAACTATTTTATAATTAATCATGTGAAAAGGAAGTGAGTTCTTATGGAAAGAACATTTACAGAACAAGAACAGGTAAGAAGGAACAAATTACAAGAAATAAATAAAATTACTAATCCTTATCCTGATAGATATGAGAGAACTCATGAATTAAAAAGTATCAAAGATTTACCCGATGGAACTTTAGGTGTTAGAGTCGCTGGTCGTATCGTCTTCATACGTAAAATGGGTAAACTTAGTTTTGTAAGATTACGTGATATCGAAGGTGATTGTCAATTAGAATTAAAAGTCGACTCCTTAGGTTGTGAAAAATATGACTTTTTCAAAAACTTAATAGATGTCGGAGACTTCGTCGGTGCCGAAGGAGAAATATTTACTACCCAAACTGGAGAGAAGACTATCAGAGTTAGTGATCTAACATTCTTAGGTAAAGCCTTAAAACCATTACCAGAAAAATATCATGGTTTAACTGATACAGAAACTATATATCGAAATAGATATGTAGACTTAATCATGAATGAAGAATCTAGGAAGAGATTTCTATTTAGAAGTGCTTTCATTAAAGAAATAAGGAGCTTCATGGATGAGAAAGGTTATATCGAAATAGAAACACCTATCCTTTGTAGTCAACCTAGTGGAGCACTTGCTAAACCTTTTATTACACATCATAATGCCCTAGATATAGATGTTTACTTGCGTATAGCCCCTGAAACATATTTAAAAAGAGCCATAATCGGAGGATTTACGAAAGTATTTGAAATAGCTAGAAACTTTAGAAACGAAGGTATGGATTCATCTCATTTACAAGATTTTACTGCCATCGAAGGATATGGTGCCTACTTAAATTATAAAGATAATATCAAACTAATGGAAGAAATGATTAAGTCTATCATTCAGAAGTTATTCGGTAAATTAGAAATTACGATAGAAGGTAAAGTCGTCGATATAAGTGGCGATTGGCCTATGGTATCCATGAGAGACTTAATCTTAAAATACTCCAGTATCGATATAAAAGAATACGATACTAAAGAAAAACTATATAAAAAAATAATTGATGAAAAAATAGAAATCGATAGTGAAACACCACTTGAAGACTTGGGTTATGGTAACTTAGTAGATCAACTATATAAGAAAGTTGCAAGACCACATATAATCGAACCTATATTCTTAACTGAACATCCAATTAGTTTATCACCTCTAGCAAGAGCTAACGATATTGATAAGAACCTAACTGATAGATTCCAACTCGTCATAAATGGCGTCGAAATAATCAATGCTTATTCCGAACTAGTAGACCCTCAAGAACAAGAAAGACGTCTAATAGAACAAGCATCCCTAAAAGAGTCTGGTGACGAAGAAGCCATGATGATGGATTATGACTATATCGGTGCTATGGAATATGGTATGCCACCGATTTCAGGTTGGGGTATGGGAATCGATAGAATGATTCAAGTTTTAACTAGCTCTGAAAACATTCGTGATTGCGTCTTATTCCCATTACTAAAACCAACTAACAAAGTACCTATAGAAAAACCAAAACTTAAAAAAATAGATTTCTCTAAAGTAGAAATAGAACCACTCTTTAAAGATTTCGTCGACTTCGATACATTCTCTAAGTCAGACTTCCGTGCTGTCAAAGTAAAAGAATGTACTTCTGTAGCAAAGAGCAAGAAATTATTACAATTCATCTTAGATGATGGAACAGGTAAAGATAGAGTTATCTTAAGTGGAATACACGAATACTATGAGCCAGAGGAATTAGTCGGTAAAACTTTAATTGCTATCACTAACTTACCACCAAAATCCATGATGGGAATCGATTCTTGTGGTATGCTCATCTCAGCAGTACATAGTGAAGATAATCATGAGAAATTACATTTGCTCATGGTCGATGAGGAGATTCCTGCTGGTGCTAAATTATATTAAAAGAATAAACGAGAGGTAAACATGAAAAAAATTACGATAATTTGGACATTAACTTTAATCGTCATAGTAGGGGGATTAACTTTCATAGGATTTAAAATTAAATCAGAAAACAAAGATAATGTTTTAGAGAGTGCCCTCATTACCCAAACAGAAAAATATTTAGGACTATATGTAGGTAAATATCCTAAACTAAACGAAAATATAAAAATTACTTATGAAGAATTACAAGAAGAAGGTTATGATGCCGAGCTCGGAGTAAATTGTACAGGATATGTCATTATCGAAAATAACAATGGTGAATATGAGTATGATGCATTCGTTAAATGTCCAAACTATACGACTGATGGATATATAGACGAATAGACCGTAAAGGGGAAATTTACACCCTTGTATGAAATAATAAGACATGATATAATTAGTCTGATAAAGTGGGTTGGATATATGAATATAATTAGAAGAAATAAGGCATTATATTTAGCTTTGTTAGGCTTTTTCATAGTTCTCTTAGTAGTCTTATTATTACTAGGTTTCAAAAGATTCTTAATCTTCGATTACACTGGTTCTGAAAGTACTAAAACTAGTTATGAAACAGTCAATATCGCTTATCAAGTAAGTGAATTATGTGGTGGAGTAGATAACTGTACTAGAGACGAACAAATAGACTTTGGAGAAAAAAGCATAGACATATATTTTAGTAAGAATGGGCAATATAATTCATTAAAAATTGAAACTTTAGAATTTTCTGGAAGTGATTTTGAAATAATGGAATTTGGAGTTCTTGCTTCAGAATACTTCGTCATATTAGTTAAAACTGATATACTAACTACATATTACTATAATATTAATAGTATGAGTCTATTTAAAAGCATCGCAAACCTGAGTAGTAATTATCATGTACTAGATAAGAATTACGAGTATTATGATTGTCGTACGAGCGAGGGCGATAATAACATACTAGATACATATAATGTCATTATCGATAGTTTAGGTAATATATCGCAAAACTACGTCGAGTCCAAAAGTAGTAGTTGTAGTATAAGAAATTAATAGTCAACAGTAGGGGTGACTATTTTTTGTTAAAAAATTGTTGACTAAATACTTT
>CAZIUY010000014.1:0-6339 GCA_964542625.1 uncultured Muribaculaceae bacterium
ATATTAATGAAAGAGAAATTAAAGAGTCTTTTAGAAAATTCGTATAGTCCATATTCTCATTTTAGAGTCTCTGCAATAGTAGTTATGAAGGATAATAAAGAGTTTAGTGGTGTCAATGTCGAGAATGCTACATATGGTGCGACTAACTGTGCCGAGAGAAGTGCTATCTTTTCTGCTATTTCTTCTGGGTATAAGCCTCATGACTTTAAAGAATTATACATCATGTGTGATAGTGATATGATCGGTACACCATGTTTTCATTGTCGATCAGTTATAAGTGAAGTATTCGATAGTGATTGTATCGTAATTGCAATGAATAGGTTAGGTCAAGAACAAAGGTATAAGGTAAGTGATTTGTGTCCATATCCATTTAGTAAAGATAATTTAAAGGAGAGTAATGAATGTGAAAAATAAAATTAAGAAAGAAGACTATGCTTTAGATATTTTTAAGGGTACTTGTGAGCTAAATAATTATCAAAGAATAGATACTTCTATCGAATATGATGGTACTTTAAGAAAAGACTTAATTAAAGGTATGGTAGAAAAACTAAAGAATGAAAAATTAACTGGTAAATTTTATACTTATGGAATAGTATTAAATAAAGAAGAAGAACTTCATATGATGTCTATTATCATGGGTAATATGAATAATTATAGATTATGTGAACTTATCAATATGAACGTCAAAGCTCTATATAATATGGAGTTATATAATGTCACGGTTAGAATATCTAATAAAGATATAATCGAAAAACTACGTATGTTAGATTTAACGGTCTGTGAAGAAGAATCTACTAATAAAATAGAAATAGAAGTTAATGATAAAGTACTAATGAGTGGTGCTTATAATAAAACTTATGCTTATTTAAATCTTAATTATAATACTCTAGAAGGTATAATGAAGTATGAAGATAATTTAGCACTCGATGCTTATATCATGCCAGAAGACTTAAATATTTTAGATGATGCTCTTTTAATTGCAACTTATTTAAGTGATGCTGGTATCCGGGTAGATGTCGATTATGAGTTGAAAAAAGAAGTTTTATCGACAGAATTTATAATAAAGGTAAGTAGTGAGGATATATCCAAATATCTTGTACGATTGTTAGATACAAAAACTAATGAAGAAAAAGAAGTATCGATAAATGATTTAGTAGGGGAATTATTGTACTTTTAATGAGGGCTGTAAAACGCCCTCATACTTTTTGTGATTTTTTCCTTGGTTTGTGATATATTTAATATGGGATGTGATTCTATGAAGAAAAAACATAGAGTATTTAGTTTTCTAGATGTAATAATTATAGTAATAATTGTTTCTTTTATCATGTGTTTTTTAGGAGCCTCTCTAATATATAAACATCTAGGTGGTGTAAACTTTTCCTTGTTAGGAGAAGATACTGGTTTACAAGAACTCATCGCAGCTTATAATAATTTATTAGATAATTATTATGATGAAATAGATACACAAGATTTAATCGATGGTGCTATTGCTGGTATGTATGAAGTTACTGGAGATCCATATACGACTTACTTAGATGAATCTTCATCTAGTAGTTTAGAAGAATCTTTATATGGTAAATATCAAGGTATAGGTATAGAAGTAACCCAAACTACCGATGGTAAGATGCAATTAACAAAAGTATTTGAAGATACACCTGCAGAAGAGGTAGGACTATTAGTTGGCGATATTATTATCAAAGTCGATGATACGACTGTTACTAGCGATAATCAAGATGAGTTGATAGATAATATTAAGAATAATGATAGTGTCGTCTTGACTATCTTACGTGATGGTATAGAGAGCAGCGTCACTGTATCTAGTACGGCTATTTTAAAACCAGTCGTAGAGTATAAAATATTAGATAGTAATGGCATTAAGGTTGGATACATAAATTTAAGTGTATTTAGTGATACCGCGGATATTCAGTTTAGTAATGCTTTAACTAAGTTAGAAAATTCGGGAATAAGTAGTTTAATTATCGATGTACGAAATAACTCTGGTGGTTATTTACAAGTTGCAGAGAATATAAGTGAAATGTTCTTAGAGAAAAATAAAGTAATATACTCTTTAGAAAGTAAAGATAGTATAGAAGAAACAAAAGATGACACTAGTGAGAAAAGAGATTATAAAATAGTCGTCCTCATCAATGGACAAAGTGCTAGTGCTTCTGAAATACTTGCTTCAGCCCTAAAATACTCTTATGGAGCAACATTAGTAGGGACTAATTCCTATGGTAAAGGTAAAGTCCAAGAGAGAACTAAATTATCGAACGGGACTGAATTAAAATACACGACTGCCAAGTGGTTGACACCGATTGGCACTTGTATCGATGGAGTAGGCTTGACTCCAGATATAACAGTCGATTTAGTATCAGATGGATACGACAGTAATAATATTTATACTGATACACAAGTTAGTAAAGCATTAGAAAGTTTAGTTGGATAAATTTCGACATAGTTTTACATATCTTTACATATCTTTACAATAGTAGTCAAAACATCTCCTAGTATTTTGTCATTAAACATTATATAATAAGAGTGCGTGGTAGAATAAAAAAAGGAGATGCTTGATGAATAGCAAAATACGCACGTTGTTAATAGATGAGGATGAAAATCTCATAAACGATGTACAAAAGTATTTTAGTAGTTCAAAAGCGGTCGAAGTAAATTTTGTTGGTACAGATGGGCTCATGGGCTTAGAGCTAGCAAAAGAGCATAAAGATTCTATCGATCTTGTAGTGATGGATACGTTATTATCTTTAAAAGACGGTATAAGTATATTAGAAGAGTTTAAAAAGATGGACGCTAAATTTAAAGTGATTCTTACTTCCAGTGTTAAAAACTCTTTGATTATCAACAATGTAGATGCATATAACATCCATTATATTATGTTAAAACCATATAATGTCGTAGATTTAGAAAATGTCATTTTAAGTATATTTAATAATACTAGTAATGACATCAAAAGTGGACCTTTAGAAACTAAAATAAGTAAAATGTTACATTCTTTAGGTATACCTTCTCATATTAAGGGATACCAATATATAAGAGAGAGTATCGTACTCATTTATAGAAATCCCTATATTATTGGAGGTATTACGAAGGAATTATATCCTGAAGTTGCCGAAAGATACAATACTACGTCTTCACGTGTAGAGCGTGCCATTAGACACGCTATAGAAGTCTCTTGGAATAGGGGAGACTATGATTACATGGAAGAATTATTTGGTCATAGTGTCGACTATGACCGAGCAAAACCGACTAACTCTGAGTTCATAGCAACTGTTGCTGATAAATTAAGATTAGATTTAAATAACTTTACGAGATAACCATTGGTTATCTTTTATTATTTTCTTCTAACTTTCTAATTCTTTCTCGTAGTATATCGATATCTTCATAATTTGCTAAAGGCTTATTCTTTACTGTATGATCATTAGCATCACTTCTAATTTTACTTCCATTATTATTTTGATAACGGGCATTTATCAGTTGTTGTTGGGCTGCAGTTGTCAGGGTTACCTGACCGACTAATATGAGCCAGTTTCCAATGGAGTTTAGTTCATTAGCATCATAATCATCTTCGATAATAAGACCGACGATCATGGCTGTAATGGAGAATAGTTCAGGATTTATATTTGGAGGGAAACTTGCCACAGTATTGCCCCTTTCATAAAAATTTTATGCAAAAAATAAACAGATTATTTAATCTGCTTATTCGCTTCTTACTTCAGTGTTTCCTGTCTTAGTCCATCCAGCTAAAGATGAAGATGCACTCCAAACAGTTCGGCAAACACTCGCGACTGGTTCTGTATATGTATAGACATAATCATTTTTTATACATTTATTAGAACTAGCACTATAATAGTAACTACTATCTTGACAAGAATATGTCGTAGTTCCTGCGACTGTTTGTGTCGTTACACACTTATAAACCCCATTAATATTCTTTAAAGTTCCAGATGTACAAGTAGGAGTAGTCGTCTCACACTTATAAGTTCCATTGACATTAACGATAGTACCTGTAGAACAAGAATACTTATAGTAATAATATTTACTTGATGAATAATTCTTATATATATAACCTATCGTCGTTGTATTTTGGATTGTCGCTGGCTTAGTAGTCGAAACGATTCCAACATATGTTGCATCTACTTGTGAGCTCTTTAAAGTCGCGTCCGTTTGTATTTCTTTCGTAGTAGAAGGACTCGTAGTAGCAACTACTTTACCCTCTAATACTTTTAGTGTCGAACTGACACATTTACCTAAAGACTCATCATATGTACCACTAGCACAAGTAGTCGCACTCGAACATTTAGTATATTCATAATATGTGACATATTTATTCTTATTAGTAGTACTTGTATTACTTGTCGTAGTATTTGAATTATTATTCGTATTTGTTATAGTAGTACTATTACTAGTAGTATGGCTCGTACTTGTCGAAGTAGTATTAGATGAAGAACTCGTAGTACTATTAGATGTAGTAGTTCCACTAACATTAGTAGTATCACTAGTTTCATTTGTTACTTCATTACAAGTTCCATTTAAAGAATCGACCGAACCCTTACATACTTCTCCATTACATTCTTCAAAACAGCCGACATATATAACTCTCGCATCAGTATTATTTCCACAAGTTAATGATAACTTGACAGCATAGTTGTTTTCTAATCTCGTTACTTCGGCATAAGAGTTACTAGTATCACACTTATTACCAGCACTATCCGTTATATCCGTAGTCAAATCTTTATTGATGAGTATTTTTAATCTGATAGTTTTAGATGCATTTATCGTCGTTGGAAGATTATCTTTTGTCAAATATTTTAAAGTTGCTTCTTCTAGTTGATTTAAACCTTCTGTCAAATCGACTTCGATAGGAGTCTCTTCATCTAAATCATCATTTTTAGAACATTTAGTAATTAAAGTTATTATTCCTAAAATAGCGATGATTATGATGACGACGATTAAGACTTTCTTTAATATAACTTTCCAATTTACTTTACTTTCATTGTCATCATACATTTTAACCCCCTCCTTATTCTATAGTAATAGTTTTAGATTCTGATCCAAGATCTTGTTTAGCACCATTTACGACCATTTGTAAAATAGTTCCATTATTTATTTCACTTTGAGCATAAGTAGTACCATTTACTGAAATTGTAACATCTTCCCCAAGAGTTCCAGATAATCCATTCATACCTGCGGCTAAGTTTGCCCACAATAATCTTGCACCAGGACTAGCAGTAGTTATATTAAAACCATCTACTGTTTCACTATTATTGATAATGAGTGCTTGGTCTTCTAGTGAAAACTTAGCATAATCAGTTAAATTATCAGGATTCTCTATCGAACCATTGATATAATCTTCCATATCTTGTATTGCCCCATATGCTGGGTCACTTGCTAATATATTGGCAATATTAAGTTTTTGTGTTTCATAAACTTCTTCACCAATGAGTGAATTATTAATAGCAGGTGATACGACAGAAGATACGATATCTTCTAACATACTATTAGCCTCATCAGCACTTAATGTCGAATCTTCTCCATTTAAGAACTTAATTAATTCATTAGCATCACTAGTCGTATAACCCTCTTCTATATCTAAATTATCGATATTGTCTTTGACGACATCTAATGTTTCTTCTAGACCATCACTTGTCGTTATCGTTTCACTCACGCTAGGAGTAGTAGAGGTAGTAGTCGTATTAGTAACGGGCTCTTCAACACTTACTTGTTCTTCTTTGATAGTAGGAGTATTATCGATAGTATTATTAGTAATAACAGTAGTATCAGTAATTACTTGTTCATCTATTGTTTCTAACTCTTCTTCTTGCTCTAACTCTTCCTCTTTATCTATAGTATCTATTACTTCGATATTCTCATTCTCGATAATAGGTTCTTCTATATTTGTTTCATCTATCACATCTTCAGAAGTAATTTGTGGATTAGAAGAATTAGAATTATCACTCTTTATAGTATTCTTAAGTGCATATACTCCACCTGTTATGACTGTTGCAATCGTTATACTAGCGACGACTCTCTTCCAACTATCCTTTAACTTAGTTAATAAACTCTTCTTAGGTTCCTTGACATTAGATGATGTTGGATATAAAGTTTCTATCGCTTTTTCTATTTTCTTCTTCTTAATACCTGCTTTAATTCCATTTAACTTTGCTTTACGAAGTTCCTTTTTAGCTTTCTTGATGGCATCTTTAGTTTTCTTCGTCTTCTTCTTGCTGTCCCCTTGCGTAGATTTAGCATCTTTTAAAGCCTTCTTAGCGTCTTCTATACGTTTAGCTGCATCTTCATACTCTTTATCTACCTTATCTTTAACAC
>CAZIUY010000014.1:6439-10259 GCA_964542625.1 uncultured Muribaculaceae bacterium
ACTGGTGTAACACTATTTTCATCATTGATACTCTTAATAGCACTTTCGATAGCACGAGCGATAATATCATTCAACTCTTTTTCTGTAAGACCTATCTTTTCGATTGGTTCTACATTTACTATCTCATCAGACTCATTAGATTTTATTGGTTCTTCTTCGTCTTTCTTAGACATAAGTTTAGCCTTAATTACCCTTTTTTTCTTTCCTTTATAATCTTCAAAATTCATAATAGAATTCCCCCTTTTTTAATGTGAAACTATTATACACTAATTTTTATAAATGTCAATACTTTTATGAAAATGCTAAAAAATGTATACTATATATAAGAAAGGTCTTGTTTGAATATGAAAAAAGTAATTTTAATCGATGGTAATAATTTGATGTTTAGGAGTTATTTTGCAACAGCATATAGTGGTTCTATCATGAGAAATTCTAAAGGACAAGCGACCAATGCTCTATATGGATTCGTATCTATGATAAATAAAATTATCACGGAAGAAAATCCCCAATATATGGTCGTCGCTTTCGATATAGGTAAGAACTTCCGTCATGATAAGTATCAAGATTATAAAGCAGGAAGAAATGCGATGCCTGATGATTTAAAGAGTCAAATGCCTATAGCGAAAACTATCTTAGACGCGATGGGTATAAAGCACTTAGAGTGTGAGGGTTATGAAGCGGATGATATTATAGGTACATTAGCCAAAGAAGCAGACTTAGATCCAGAATATGATGGACTAATCATAAGTTCTGATCATGATTTAATGCAGCTGATAAGTCCCGTCGTCAGTATGAAGATGTTAAAATCTAAAGATAGTGTTTATTATACTGTTGAGAGTTTTAGAGAAGAATATGGTTTTGACCCTATTAAAATAATCGACTTAAAGGCTCTAATGGGCGATGCCAGCGATAATATTCCAGGAGTAAAAGGAGTAGGAGAGAAGACAGCTCTTAATTTAATACAAACTTATGGTTCACTAGATGGAGTATATGATAATATCGATAGTATTAAGGGTAAACTAAAAGAAAAATTAGAAATAGACAAGGATAATGCATACTTTAGTTTTGAGTTAGCGACTATATATAAGGATGTACCTTTAGAAGTCGATTTAGGGGCTTTAACTTATGATGGACCAAACAAAGAAGAATTAAGAGAACTATTTCAAGAGTTAGAATTTCATTCATTTTTAAAGAATATGAATGTTAAAAATGAAGAAGATATACCTTTTATTACGGTTAACTCTCTAAGTGAAATAAAACCTGCGATAGAGTTTTCATATTATATCGAATGTGATAGAGAAAATTATCACTATGCGAACATATTAGGAATGAGTATGTACGATGGAAATAACTTATATTATATACCAACATCTTTAGTTAAAGATACTTTAGAAAAATTTAACCTTAATTTACGTTATACATACTCTCTAAAGAAAAATATAGTACTAGCTAGTAGATTAGGTGTAACATTAAGTGTTACTATGTATGATGCTAATATTGCTTATTATATATTAGAAAATAACACTAAAGATGACTTAGCACTGAAGATGAGTGATGAGGGAGAGAGTATCTATTATTATGAAGATATAGTTAAAAATAAAGTTAGTACGGATGATTTTAAAAAGGGTATCGTCAAGAAGAGTAAATTTATATGGGATACAAAAGAAGACATACAAAAGAGAATCCAAGAAAATGATATGATGGAATTATACTATAATATCGAAATGCCCTTAGTCACAGTTTTAGCGGATATGGAAGAAACTGGCATTAGAGTAAGTAGAAGTACCTTAGAAGAAATGCAAGGTATATTAAAAAATAAAATAGAAGAGTTAAAAGAAAATATTTGTACACTCGCTGGAGTTGAGTTTAATGTCGCTAGTCCTAAACAATTAGGGGAAGTATTATTCGATAAATTAAAAATACCTTATCCAGGTAAAAAAGGATCATCTTACAGTACGGATATATCTATTTTAGAAAAAATTAGTGATGCTCATCCGATAGTCAAGAGTATTTTAGAATTTAGAACTTTTAGTAAACTATATAATACATACGTCGAACCATTAGAAGGATATATTAAAGAAGATGGGAAGATTCATACGATATATAAACAAACTTTAACGAGGACGGGAAGATTATCTAGTGTAGAACCTAATTTACAAAATATTCCGACACGTGAAGAAGAAGGTAAACTAATTAGAAAAGCGTTTATACCTGAAGAAAATAGTGTTCTTTTAAGTGCAGACTATTCACAGATAGAACTTAGAATATTAGCATCTATTTCTGAAGATGAGACGATGATCCGTGCCTTCTTGCATGATGAGGATATTCACAGAAGAGTTGCCGCGGATATTCATGGTAAGAGTATCGAGGAAGTTACTCCCTATGAAAGAAGTACTGCTAAAGCCGTCATATTTGGAATAGTCTATGGTATAAGTGGGTTTGGATTAGGTGAAAACTTACATATTTCTCGTAAAGATGCATCTTCATTTATCGAAAAATACTATGAGATGTATCCTAAAGTTAAAGAATATATGGATAATATCAAGGCAAGTGCTTATCAAAATGGGTATGTCAAGACACTATATAATAGAGTACGTTATATCGATGAATTAAAGAGTCCTGTCTATACAGTTCGTTCTAGTGGAGAAAGAATTGCCCTTAATACACCTATTCAAGGGACTGGTGCCGATATTATGAAGATAGCGATGAATAATCTCTATCAGGAATTAAAAAGACGTAAGTTAAAGAGTAAGATTATCTTACAAGTCCATGATGAAGTTATCTTGAATGTCCTAAATGATGAACTAGATACCGTCATCGAAGTTGCCAAAAAAGAACTAGAAAGTGCTGCTAATTTATTAGTACCTTTAAAAGTCAAAATAAGTTTTGGTAATGATTGGTATGAAGCTAAATAAGGGGGTGTAAGTCGTGCCAGAAATGCCTGAAGTAAGAGTAGTTAGAGATACTTTAAAGAGAGATATATTAGGTTATAGAATCGAAAAAATAGATATCTTATACCCTAAAATAATCGAGGGGAATCTTGATGAGTTTATTAAAACGCTAGAACAAAAAACATTTAAAGATATTAGAAGTATCGGTAAATGGTTAATTTTTGACTTAGGAGAATATGCATTTTTAAGTCACTTAAGAATGGAAGGAAAGTACTTCTTTGAAGAAAATAATAAACAAGTAGAAAAACATACTCATATAATCTTCCACTTAAATGATAATATGTCCTTAAGATATAACGATACTAGAAAGTTCGGTCGAATAATACTCATTAAGACTAGTGATATACCTACATCTAAATATATTTGTAAGCTAGGATTAGAACCAGATAATCCTAACTTAGATAGTACTTACTTATTAGAAAAACTAAAGAATAAGTCGAAGTCTATAAAGACTAGTCTATTAGACCAAACGATAATTTGTGGATTAGGAAATATATATGCTAATGAGGTTCTATTTGCATCGCATATAAATCCCTTTAGAAAGTCTTCATCTATTACTAAAGAAGAAGCTGATAATATCATCGAAAATGCTAAAATAATAACAAATAATGCTTACACGGAAGGTGGTTCTACGATAAGAAGTTATACCTCTAGCTTAGGACATACTGGTAAATATCAAGATTATTTACTAGTTCATGGTAAAGAGAATCATCCTTGTCCTATATGTGGTAATACTATCAAACGAGTACAGTTAGATGGTAGAAGTGTTTACTATTGTGATACTTGTCAAAAATAAAAAGAACTTAGTTCTTTTTATTAAACTCTTCAGCGAGTTTTCCTGTATTTAAAAGAGTATCATAACTAGATCT
>CAZIUY010000015.1:0-9990 GCA_964542625.1 uncultured Muribaculaceae bacterium
GTACTTCTTTTTATTATGATGAGTTATATTTTTCATATTTACAAAAGACTTTAGTTAGGTTATACTTTAAATGCAAAAGAAAAGAAGTGAAGCATATGAATATAGAAGATTATGACTATGAATTACCAGAAGAATTAATTGCACAAACACCACTAAAAAATAGAAGTTCTTCGAGGATGCTCATATTAAATAGAAAGACTAAGACTTATAAAGATGGAGTATTTACAGATATAGTAGAACACTTGAATCCTGGAGATGCTCTCGTCATAAATGATACTAAAGTAATTCCTGCTAGACTAATAGGATTCAAAAGTGATACGGGGGCTAGAATAGAAATATTACTTCTTAAAAATATAAGAGGTGATGCTTGGGAAGCATTATCACGTCCTCAGAAACGTCTCCATGTTGGTACTATCATCACGCTTGGTGATGGATTATTGAAGATTAGAGTAGATGAAATATTAGAAGAGGGAATAGTACACGTAACTTTAATATATGAAGGTATATTGATGGAAGTATTAGAAAAACTAGGAACTATGCCTTTGCCACCATATATTCATGAAGAACTAAAGAATCAAGAACGTTATCAAACAGTCTATGCTAGTAACTTAGGTAGTGCCGCGGCTCCTACCGCAGGATTACATTTTACAAAAGAAATTTTAAAGAAAATCGAAGAAAAGGGAGTAAAAATAGTACATATTACTTTACACGTTGGATTAGGAACCTTTAGACCTGTCGAAGTAGAAGATATTAGACTTCACCATATGCATAGTGAACACTTTGTGATGAGTAAAGAAGCTGCTACTACATTAAATGAAGTTAAAAAAAGTGGTAAGAGAATCGTCGCAGTCGGTACGACGAGTGTTAGGACACTAGAGAGCATCATGTCTAAGTATGGAGAGTTTAGAGAGTGTAGTGAAGATACGAGTATATTTATCTATCCTGGTTATGAATTTAAGGCAGTAGATGCCATACTTACTAATTTTCACTTACCAAAGAGTACACTAATCATGTTAGTTAGTGCTTTTGCGGGACGAGAGTTTATATTAGAATCATACGAGCACGCTATCGAAGAAAAGTATAGATTCTTCTCATTTGGAGATGCAATGTTTATTGAAGGGAGCAAGGAATAAGTGAAAGTAAACTTTAAAGTAAAAAAGACTGATACACGCTCTAAAGCGAGATTAGGAGAGTTCGAGTGGAATGGTAAAACTTTTGAAACACCGATGTTTATGCCCGTTGGTACACAAGCGACCATCAAGACACTGAGTCCTGAAGAAGTTACAAGTACTGGTAGTGGAATAATTTTAGCAAATACATATCACTTATGGCTCCGGCCTGGCGAAGACGTCATTCGTGATGCTGGTGGTATACATGAATTTATGAATTATCATAATGGACCCGTGCTTACCGATTCTGGCGGATTTCAAGTCTTTAGTCTTGCCAAACCAAAAGACATTACAGAAGAGGGAGTAAAGTTTAAAAACCAATATAATGGTGATGAAATCTTCCTAACTCCAGAAAAATCAATTCAAATTCAAGAGGCAATTGGCAGTGACATCATGATGAGTTTCGATGAGTGTCCTCCTGCTCTAGCGGACTATGATTACTTAAAGAAAAGTATAGAAAGAACTATCAGATGGGCTAAGCGTGGTAAGGAAGCTAATACCAAAAGTGATGCTATGCTCTTTGGGATAGTGCAAGGATCTTTTTACGAAGACTTAAGAAAATATTCTGCCGAGGAAACTGTCAAGATTGGGTTCGATGGATATTCTATCGGTGGTGTTGCGAACGATGGCGAAAACAAGGATCAGATGTATAAAGCAATAGATTATTCTATTCCCTATTTACCAGAAGATAAACTAAGGTATTTAATGGGAGTAGGAGAACCTATAGATATCATAGAAGGAGTCATCCGTGGAGTAGATTTATTCGATTGTGTCATACCGACGAGACTTGCTAGACATGGGAATGCTTATACCAAACATGGTAGATGTAACTTAAAAAATAGTAAGTATAAAAAAGACTTTACACCATTAGAAGAAGATTGTGACTGTTATGCTTGTCAAAACTATACTAAAGCATATATTCATCATTTGATACATACTGATGAAGTATTTGGGGCAAGACTCTTGTCGATTCATAATATAAGATTCTTGATTAGACTAACTATAGAATTAAGAAATGCTATCGAAAATGGTAATATATTAGAATATAAAGAAAAATTTATAGAGGAATATTATGAAAAAGATTAATTTGATGAATATATCACTTATTTTAGGAATAATTATCTTGATAATAGTCGCAACTTCGATAAAAGTCTATAATAACCATAAAAATGGATTATATAGAGTAGTAGACCAAAGAATCGAAGAAGCCGCTAAAAAATGTTTTATCGAAAGCGTATGTGATGAAGAAACTACTTTAGGATTCCTAATAGAAAATAATTACTTAGATAATCAAGTCAATCCTATTACGAAAGAGTTTATTAGTACTGATTTAATCGTCACTTGTAAAGACTTCGAGTGTACTACATACGTCGAGAATGAATAGAGGTGAAGAAAAATTAAAAAGATATTACTTATTTTATTAATATGTTTACCTGTCTGTGTTAAAGCAAGTACTATTGCCCCCGTCGATATTACAAATATGAGTATCACGGAACTTAGTGACGCTATGGATAAAGGGTATTTGACTAGTGAACTACTAGTAACTCTATATTTAGAACGAATTTCTACTTATAATGAAGAATTTAATGCTATACGAGAGATTAATGATAATGCTCTAGAAGAAGCAAGAGCCTTAGATATCGAACGTGAGGAAGGAAACACGAGAAGTATCTTACATGGAATACCTATCATAGTAAAAACTAATATCAACGTCCTGGGATTAGCGACGACTGGTGGCTCTAAAGCCTTAAGTGATAATTATCCTCTAGAAGACGCCGAAGTTATTAAGAAATTAAAAGATGCGGGAGCTATCATACTAGCATCTGCTAATATGAGTGAATTTGCTTTTAGTGCATCGAACTCATATAGCTCATATGGTCAAGTAAAAAATGTCTTCAATCCACAATATAGTCCATATGGATCGAGTGGTGGTAGTGCTGTTTCAGTTGCTGCATCTTTTGCGGCAGCTTCCCTAGGAACTGATACGAACTCTTCAGTAAGATTACCAGCTGTTGCTGCAGGTCTAGTTGGGTTAAGACCTACATTCGGTTTAGTTAGTAGTGATGGTGTATTACCATATGACATATTAAGAGATACTGTCGGTATACTTTCTAAGACTGTCGAAGATAATGCTATCATCCTGAGTGTTATAAACGATGAAGATAAAAGTTATGAAGTGAATACTAACGTCTTAGATGGATTAAGAATAGGAGTTGTGAAGAGTTACCTAGAAGGTAATGGTGGAACTGGTGCTAATAGTAAAACTAACGAGAGTATTGTAAAGCTTGCTAAAGAGAAACTACAACTCTTAGAAGATAATGGGGTAGAGCTCGTCTATATAGATGAGCTTCTAAATAGTACTTACCTAAATTATGCTAGTAGTACGATGACTGGTGGAAGCTTTTGTGATGGCTTTAACGAATATATAGAGACTACTACTGGTAAAATTAGAAGTTTTAAAGACTTAACTTATTCTTCTTCTAAAGTGTATGATTTAACTGGCTATTATAAAGATTGTAATGGCGTTTGGAAGAGTAGTATAGAAAGTAAAGATAAGAAAAAAGAATCATTTAAGAGTCACGTCGATGAAGTAATGGAAACAAATGGGGTCGATGTGTTAGTATATCCGACGACTAAGAAACTAAATTTAAAACTAGATGAAAGTGGTCTAGGAGCACCTGGAAGTACATTAGGCTCTGTTATCGGTTATCCATCGATTACTGTACCGATTGGATTTATCGACGAGTTTAGTTATGGGTTAGAGTTCTTTACATATCAAAATAATGAGAATTTTCTCTATGATGTTGCGGGTTCTTTTGAAGAGTTAATGGATTTAAGCCTAACGAATAGTCCCTTGACACCGGCTTTATATACTGTACCAGATGTTGTCGAAGAATTAAAACAAATTTACGAAGAATATTATGATAATGAATATTATCAAGAGTTAACTGCTGATACAAGAGAATACTTTACTAATTATAGTTCGCTAGATGATGAAGAACTAGAAAGTCTTGCTGTTAACTTGATAAATGAATATAAGACATTCGTTCCTAAGACAATAAAATCTAAAAAAGGTATGATAGAAATATTTATTACAATCACAATAATATTAGTATTAATAATATGTGAATATATGATTCTAAGAAATAAACGCTAACTTTCTTTAAGAAACTCTTTTAATATTTTAGTAAGAGCACGTTTTTCGATACGAGAGACATAACTACGAGAGATATGCAAATCTTCTGCTATCTCTTTTTGTGTCTCTGGTTCTAAATTATTTAGTCCATAACGGCGTTCTATGATTTCTCGCTCGCGAGTATTTAAAATATTTATATGTTCATTTAACTTATCGATGAGATTCTTTAAGTGAATCTCATCTAAAATATCTCTTTCATTATCTTTTAAGACATCTAACAAGCTTATTTCATTTCCTTCTTTATCAAAACCTATCGAATCTTCTAGTGAGATATCATTAGTTCTATTTTTATTGGCACGAAAATACATGAGTATTTCATTTTGAATACAACGAGAAACATAAGTCGTCAGTTTGACATTCTTAGAAGGTTTATAAGTATCTATTCCCTTAATGAGTCCTATCGTTCCAATAGAAATTAAATCATCTAAATTATGATGCTTCGTATCGAATTTTTTGACGATGTGAGCGACTAATCTCAAGTTATGTTCGATAAGTTTGTTGCGGCATTCTAAATTACCATCCATTAGTCCTAAAATACACGTATCTTCTTCTAAAGGACTCAAAGGCTCTGGGAATACATTTATTGAATAAGAACCTGTAAAGAGAGATAAACCTTTAAATAAACTAATAAGTAAGTTTAGCATAACATCACCTAATAAAGTATATTTTTAAATATGATCTTAAATGCTTGTTAAATATGTGTTTTTATCTTATAATTATCTTAATGAAAATAGGGTGAGGCATAAAGTGATAGGAACTATTATATATATAGATGAATACGGAATAAGAGTAAAATTATCTTTCGATATATATGAATCGAAGAGTTTACTTAATTCTTTTGTTCTAATTCGTGATGATGGTTTAGAAATATTCGGTGAAATTAAAAAGATAGAAGATAATATTGCTCATATTCAATTTATTGGGGAATTTAGGGATAATTTAGTAATATATGGTGTTAGTAAAATGCCAGCATTTAGTGCTCAAGTATATTTAGTATCAAAAGAATTTATACCGAATATATTAGGAGATAAGAGTGGAGTAGGACAATTACTACTCGGTAAGTCTACTATGTATTCTAGCAGAGTTCATGTCGCATTCGATACTTTCTTTGGTAATCACTTTGCCATATTTGGTTCGACTGGTTCTGGTAAATCTTGTGGACTTGCTAGGATAATTCAAAATATATTTATACCTAACCCTCCTAAGAATGCTAAGATCATCATATTCGATGCTTATGGTGAATATAGAAGTGCTTTTAGTGGATTTGCTAATGGTGTCTATAAAGCCTATACGACCGATACTGGTAGTAGGGATGATATCTTAAAAATTCCTCTATGGCTTTTAACTAAAGATGATATAGCATTGTTACTATCTGCGAATAAGTCTTCACAGTTAC
Source organism: uncultured Muribaculaceae bacterium (assembly GCA_964542625.1). Classification (GTDB taxonomy): domain Bacteria; phylum Bacillota_I; class Bacilli_A; order RF39; family UBA660; genus RUG11867. The sequence continues at coordinate 5,762 of CAZIUY010000015.1, forward strand.
TGATAATCGACAAAGCTTTAAGATTCGTGAATGTCTTTAAAAGAGAAGGTCTAGAAGCAGAAAAGTATAAAAATAGTGTCATTGCTAGTGCTTTATTAGAAATCTTATCTAGTGGTAGAACTCCCGTTAGGATTAGAGACCAAGTTCTAGCCATACTTGCAAGATATAATACTAATGAATTAAATACTGATACTAAGATAGTTCAACCAGGATATACTAGAACACTAAAACAGTGTATGATGATAGATGGTAGTGGTAAGATTAATGCTATCGAACTAGTAGAAAATAAATTAGAAGAATACGTCATAAAGGATATCGATTTATCTTTACCTGATGGAACATTTAAGTATACTCTAACTGACTTTTTAGATTCACTCGACTTTGCATTAATCGACGAAGGAGTTTGGAAAAGTGAAGATACATACGATGCTATCAACTTTCTCAAGGTAAGATTACAAAACTTAATTAAGAATGATTATAGTCATTATTTTGATATGGACTATGTGACGATAGAAGAATTTATAAATGGGTTATTTAAAAATAACTTAGGTTCTAACGCCGAGATAGTAAACTTTAATATAAGTTTTATCGATGATAGTTTTTGTAAGACAGTCGTAAAGATTTATTCTAAGTTAATATTCGATTATTTAAAATCTCTAGATAACAGGGCAACTATGCCAATAAATATCATCTTAGAAGAAGCACATAGATACGTCCAAAATGATAGTGATGTCGATGTCATTGGATATAATATCTTCGAACGTATTTGTAAAGAGGGTCGTAAGTATGGACTTCTCATGGGTTTTATCTCACAAAGACCTACTGAATTATCTGAAACTTGTATAAGTCAGTGCTCAAATTATTTAATATTTAAGATGACCCATGCTAAAGATTTAGATTTTATTAGAGGTTCTGTTCCTTATATTACTGATGAGATGATAGAGAAAATAAAATCTTTAGCACCAGGCTCATCTTTAGCATTCGGTAGTGCCTTTAATATACCTATAGCGGTAGATTTTATGATGCCAAGTCCAGCTCCAGCTAGTGAGAGTGCTAAGATATATGATAGATGGTATAGTTAAAATTTAAGAGTAAAATAAAAGCGGGTTTCCCCGTTTTTTAACGTCTTCCTTGGTTATTATTACCACCAAAAGACCAACCTGCACCTATGATGATGACAAGTAGAATAAATAATACGATCCATAAGGCAGCACCAAAACCATAACCACCTTGTGTATAACCTACAAAACCATTGTTATTATTGCAGCATGGATTTTGATAGTAATTATTACCAGCGTATCCGTTATTATATCCATAATAATACATAATTTTACCTCCTACTTCTAGTAATATTTTATGGTAATAATATCATTTTGTTATTATAAATTTTGTTTTTGACAATAGAAAGTAAATAACATATAATTAGTGTATTAGGAAGAAGGAAAAATTATGACTTTATTTGAAGAACTAAAGTGGAGAGGTTTAATAAAAGATATAACTAGTCCTAAAATAGAATCATTACTTAATGATAGTAAAGTTACCTTTTATATAGGAACAGACCCAACAGGGGATTCACTACATATAGGACACTTATCGAGTTTTTTAATCTGCAAGAGGATGCAAGAATATGGTCATCATCCAATCATATTAGTTGGAGGTGCAACAGGACTAATTGGCGACCCTAGACCGAGTGCAGAACGAGAGATAATTTCTTATGAAGAAGTCGATAAAAATGTTAAAAAATTGACAGAGCAGATACATCAAATTTTTGGTGATTTTGAATTTGTAAATAATTATGATTGGAGTAAGGATGTCGATTTTATAACTTTCTTAAGGGAGTATGGTAAGTTCTTCAATGTCAGTTATATGATAAATAAAGATATAGTAAAAAGAAGACTAGAGGAAGGTATTACTTATACAGAGTTTTCATATCAAATAATGCAGGCGATGGATTTCTATCACTTATATGTCGAAAAAAATTGTATAATGCAAGTCGCTGGTCAAGACCAATGGGGTAATATTACTAGTGGAGTAGATTTAATTAGAAAAAAGCTCGGTAAAGAAGCATATGCTTTCACGATGCCACTCGTAACTAAAAAGGATGGTACTAAATTCGGTAAGAGTGAAGGTAAGGCAATTTGGTTAGATAAGACGAAGACTAGTCCTTATGAGTTTTATCAATTCTTCGTAAACTCTGAAGATGAGATGGTCATCGACTACTTAAAGAAATTTACTTTCTTATCGAAAAGTGAAATCGAAGAGTTAGAACGCAAACATAAGAAGAATCCTGAAAATAGAGATGCTCATAAGGCACTTGCATTCGAGGTGACAAAATTCGTCCATGGTGAAGAGGAAGCCTTGAAAGCTAAAAAGACGAGTGAAGAAGTATTTAGTGGAAAAGCAAGTGCTGATATGCCGACGGTAGAACTCGATTTACATGGATGCACTAATATCCTCGATGTCTTAGTAAGTGCCGAGATTGCTCCTTCTAAATCAGAAGCAAGAAGACTCATAGAACAAGGGGGAATTTCCATCGATGGCGAAAAGATTACTGATACAAAATATTTAGTAGAAAAGAAAGAATGTATCATTCAAAAGGGTAAAAAAATTTATAAGAAAGTAGTTTTAAAATAATGATTGTTTGTATAATAGGTCCAACAGGAGTTGGTAAAACTAAACTATCGGAAGAATTATCTAAAAAATATGATGGTATTATCATAAATAGTGATGCTATGCAAGTATATAAGGAAATGAATATAGGAACTTCTAAATATACACAAAAAGAAGATTTAGGGAAACCTCACTATCTATTCGATATTGTAAGTCCTAAAGATAATTATACCGTATATGATTATCAAAGAGATGCTCGTAGAATCATAGAAGAAAATAAAGATAAAAATATAATCATGGTCGGAGGGTCAGGATTATATTTAAAGGCAGCATTATTTGATTATGAATTTCCTAGTAGAAAGACCAATAATTATGATGAATATACGAATTTAGAACTATATCAAATGTTAGAGAGTGATGGTCTTCTTAGTGAAGATATTCATATAAATAATAGAAGAAGACTCATATCGAGATTAAATTCAACACCTAATTCTAATGGAAAAGATAAAATCTTATATGATGATGTCTTATTTATAGGATTAACTACTCCGAGAGATAACTTGTATGAGAGATTAAATAAAAGAGTAGATGAAATGCTCGCTGATGGACTATTAGAAGAAGTAAATAATCTATATAAAAAGTATGGTTTAACAAAAGCCTTAAATACTGCTATAGATTATAAAGAAGTCATAGTCTATTTAAGAGGTCTTGTAACATATGATGAGATGGTTAGAATTTTAAAAAAGAACAATAGAAATTATGCTAAGAGACAGTATACTTGGTTTAATCATCAAATGGATGTCAAGTGGTTCGATGTCGATTATGAAAACTTCAATGAGACTATCGAAGAAGTATGTAAATATATAGAAGATATGAAGCTTGCGAAAAAATCGTAAGTTTTTTATATTTCGATAGTCTTTTTAAAATTATCTAATATAATCTTGACTGTAAAGTTTAAAAATATTTTATAAGGTACTTGCATTACCCCTATTTTGATGATAGAATGTCTATAGAAATGAGCAAGTATCATTTCTAAATTAAATTAGGTCAAAAGCGATATTACGCTTTTGATATAAATGATTTTCTTTTAAGTCCATTAGAAAATCTCTTTAGAAACTTTCGTTTCGGGCATATACATATTGGACCATGTATATGTCTTTTTTATAATCTCATCATAAGAAAAAAGACAATTAAGTATTGCCTCTCCCCAGTTAGGACGGCGTACATAACAGCACGCTTAATTAATTAAAATCGACACCTAACTATCGACCTGACAAGATTTCTCTTCGGTACTACAACGATACTATAAAAATATGTTTTTATTAGCGGTAACGAAAAGTATCATTGCCTTACTATTTTATGCTTTAATCAGGAAAATATGCGTTCCCTTTATACTATTACCATATGGTAATTAATTGTAGACGATATTAGGATTTTATGATATATTATTAGCACGTAAGCGATTATGGATATATATATTCATAATATCTTATAGAAAAAAGCTAGTGATTCCCACTATAAAGAGGAACTTAAAAAAGCGGCGATTCCGGCCATGACAGGAACTTAAAAAAGCGGCGATTCCGGCCACAACAGGAACTTAAAAAAGAATCTAGAGAGCA
>CAZIUY010000016.1:0-9202 GCA_964542625.1 uncultured Muribaculaceae bacterium
TTACTTACTGGAAAGAAGTTTTGTGGACATATTATATATTTTCCATCATCATCTTTAAAGTTAGTTCCAAGTACAACTTCAGGTATACTTTGATTATTAGCACTTACTAATTCGACATATCCATCATTCGTCTTTTGGTCTAGTTCTTTAGAATATATAAGATTTCGATAAGATACTATGGACGAAACATTTATGATGTTATCGATTCTTTTTAATTCTTCTATTATATCATCATCATCTATATTTTCTTTCTCCATATCTTCACTGTTCTTCCAAACTTCCATTTCTCGATAACTAGAAGATGAATAAATATCTTCCGTCATATATGAATTAGCTGATTCATTATAAGAGCTTATTATAATTGCTATAAAAGTAATAATACTCAAGAACAATATATTAAAGATATTACTCTTTCTTCTCAGTTCACATTTAACAGTAACGATAATTTTATTTTTCAACTCTTGCCACCTCTATCAATTTATTGTTCTCGATGATCAAATTTACATCTGCATATTTTTTAGTGTTATCATTATGACTTACGACTATGACGCATTTTCCTTTATTCGCTAAGTCTCTTAGTATCTTTAGAACTTTTATTTCATTTTCAGAGTCTAGTGATCCAGTCGGCTCATCGGCAAGTATTATCTCGGGGTCATTGGCTAGGGCTCTTGCTATAGAAACTCTTTGCTGTTCTCCTCCACTTAATTCTTTTGGATAATGATTTATTCTTTCTTTAAGACCAACTGACTCGAGTAAAGAATAGGATTTATCTTTTCTTTCATCATTATTTTGGTATTTTTTATTGATATACATAGGAAGCATGACGTTTTCGTATGCCTTCATCAAGGGATTTAGATAATAAGATTGAAAGATGAATCCTATTTTTTCGTTTCGTATTGTAGACTTTTCGTTTTCAGTTAATCTACTTACATCTTTACCACCCAGTATAATAGTTCCCTTTGTAGGGTTTAATAATAAGCCTAAAATTTGAATTAAGGTCGATTTACCTGCACCACTATTACCACTAATACAATAGAACTTTGATATTGAAAATTTAAAGTCTATATCTTCTAATACTTTAATATGTCTTTTTTTATTAATATAAGTTTTACTTAAGTTTTTTACTTCTAAAATCACGTTTAACCTCCTAGTTAATTATCATCTATTATGTAACCTCATAACTAAATACTAACACAGTATAGGTAAAATAAAAAGGGCTTAATACGCCCTATTAGATTTTTAAAACATATTACTTACATTATTTGGTACTTTATCTTCTTTTATAGTCTTAATTATCTTACTTTTCATTTCCGAAGTAACACTTTTTCCTGTTGCGGTTGCTAAAGTATCTATGACTTCATTTAAAGTATTCTCATCTTTCATATTACCACTAGATAACTTTCTTGCTAAGTCTATAATCGTATCTTTTTTGACATTAGTCTTCTTTTCGACTTTCTTTAATAGTTCATCATTCATAAAAAATCCCCTATAAAATATATGTTAGTTATTAATTTTTATTACTTACACCTAATATTTGGTTAACTAAGTTATATAAGTTCTTCATAGCACTTTCTTTATCTAGATTCTCTAAATTTTTATTCATCTTATTTAAGTAATATGGATTATTACAGAGATGTTTTAAAGTTCTATGAAACTTAAAATAACTAACAGCATTTATGGCATAACCTCTCTTAGTCAAGAATCGATAGTTATCGTGTTCTTGTCCCCCAGCATTACGTATTAGAACCATCGGTTTTTTGAAGCATAGACACTCAGTAATGGTAAGTCCACCTGGTTTAGTTATGACGAAATCCGCAACAGTTAAATATTCTGGACCATTGGTGATATATCCTAAAATGTGTATGTTAAATGACCCGTGTCTTTGGACCATTTCTTCAGATTTTCTTTTTAATTCTTTATTCTTACCACATATAAAGAAGACATCGGCATCGACTTTACTTTCGATTAAAGCCAAAAGATATGGTAAAGTAGTAGTAGAACCATTACCTCCTCCTCCATAAAACAAGATTATGGGTCTCTTACCATCTAATTTAAATTTTTTTAAGAGTTCACTCTTATTATATAAACTTAGAGTAAAACTCGATGATACTGGTATACCGAAGGTATAAATAATCTTAGAATCTATTCCTCTTTTTATAAGTAACTTCTTTTCTTCTATACTATTTACTATTAGAGCATCTTCACTTTTATATGAATCTAACCATATCCTATGGGCTTTATAATCTGTGACTATAGAGACTAAATGACAGTTTAACTCTCCATTTTTCTTTAGTTTACTTATATAAGTTGCCGCGGTAAAATGAGTTGCAATTACTATATCGGGGTTAAAGTTTAAAATTACTTTCTTAATTTTTTTACTACTAACTACTTTAGATTGTAACTCGGCAGATACTTTACCACCAATTGCATTATCAGTAAGATAATATAGAATACTCCACAGCCAAGGAAATTTATACATGACTGTATTATAAAATTTATTTGTAAATGTTCCTAAGAATGGTGTTGCATACTGTAAAATATCTATTTCCATTACTTCATATTCACCACTATTAGTAAAATAATCATCTATATATTTGGCAATGGACTTATGTCCAGTTCCATAAGTCGCATACATAACTAAAAGTTTTTTCATATCCCTACTCCCATTTTAATTATATACTAAAGATTCCCTTTTTACAATTCTTGATTTCCGTATGATTTAATGATATCATTTTGATAGGTGATATATATGGCTTTGTCCAATAAACAATATGAGGTATTAGATTTTATTAAAAGATTTATTGCAGCTAACGGATACTCTCCTACAATAAGAGAAATTGCGGCAGGATTATATCTTAAAAGTCCATCTAGTGTTCAAGGACATTTAAAAAAACTAAGTGAAGAGGGAATAATAACTACTAATAAGTATAAATCACGTACGATCGAGCTCTTAGTGCAAAATGAATACTTAAATACTCCTGAAAATATTGTTAAAGTTCCTTGTCTTGATGAATTTAATAATACTATTATTAAAACTTTCTTAGAAGTTCCTACTTTTATGTTAAATGAATATGATATTAAGAATTTATATGCTTTTAAAGATAAAAAGTCTATTTATATTATAAATGCTAGTCTTAAGAAAAAAAATAAGGCATCTCTTACTATTCAGGATGAAATTTTAAAAATAGAAGAGAAACCAACAGATAAGATTTTTGGTAATATTATAAGTGAATATAAAATATATTAGAGAAACTCTAATATATTTTTATTTTAAAAGGTTAAGCAATAATGCTTAACCAAAGTTAATATTTATAGTTTATTGAGAAGGATAAGTTTATAGGTTTATTTATGTCTTTTTTAACCAATTTTAATTTATGTAAATTTTTTGTCTTTTTTAAGTATGACTAACTTTTAATTATCAATCATCTATCACTTCCATTTCATATCTAAAGTATATAAAACTTATTTGTAATAGATGTGTTTCTAATGTGAAGTTTCTGTGAAGTTTAATTTTCTTTCTTCTTTTTGGATGCACAATTTGGACAGTAGACGCGTTTACCTTTACTAACCATCAACATACCACACTCACTACACACGTCCCCAGTCGGTTCATCCCAAAGAGCATAATCACAATTTGGATAATTATTACATCCATAGAAAATTTTACCTTTCTTTGTCCTCTTAGCAACGATTTCTCCCGTTTCACATTTAGGACATTTGGCATATGATTTTACTTCAGATGGCTTAATATACTTACATTTTGGATAGTTAGAGCAAGCGACGAACTCACCATATTTTCCTTTTCTAATAACTAATGGATTATTACACATTGGACAGTCTTCACCAGTTTCGACTGGTGTCTTTTTCTCCATCGTCTTAAAAGCATCTTCGACGAGTGGTTCAAATTTGTCATAGAAATCACGTAATAGCTTAACGTTATCGTACTTTTTCTCGGCAATTTTATCTAAGTCATCTTCCATTTTTTTTGTATACTTGACATTTATGATGTCACTAAAACACTCTTGCAATTTATCGGTAATTTCAAAGCCAATTTCTGTAGGAATAAACTTTTTATCTTGTGTTATGACATAATTACGATCTCGCAAGGTTTCCATCGTCTTAGCATATGTACTAGGTCGACCTATTCCGAGGGTTTCCATCTCTTTAATGAGTGTTGCTTCTGTATATCTAGATGCAGGTTTAGTGAAGTGTTGTTCACCTATGATATCTTCAGAGACTACTATCTTCGATTTATAGTTCGATAAATCAGGTAATATGACATCTTCGTTTTTAGAATATTTACCATAGACTTTTAAGTAACCATCGAATACTATAACAGAACCTGTTGCTTTAAATGTATAACCATTATTTTCGAGTATTATCGTCGTACCATTGGCTTTTGCATTGGCCATTAGGCTGGCAAGAGCCCTAGCGTAAATTAAACTGTAAACTTTATATTCTTCTTCACTTAAGTATTTTTTAACTTCTTCTGGTGTCCGCTTGATGCTAGTAGGTCTTATTGCTTCGTGAGCATCTTGTACATTCTCTTTCTTTTTAGAGACTTTAACAGAACCGACATATTCTTCTCCAAAGTTGTTTCTAATATACTCCATGGCTTCACCGACGAATACATTCGAGAGTCTAGTCGAATCTGTACGCATATAAGTTATTAAACCGACTGTTTCTTTACCTAAGTCGACTCCTTCATATAGTTTCTGAGCAATACGCATCGTCTTTGACGAATTAAAATTTAAAAGGTTTATGGAAGTTTGCTCTAGAGTACTCGTCGTAAAGGGCATTACTCCTGTCTTATTTTTAATCTTACTAGTTACACTCTCGATATTAAAACACTTAGAAAGTGAATCTATTATCTTATCGGCATCGACTTTACCAGGTATTTTAAGATCTTTACCCTGATATTTATCTAGTTCTGCTTCAAAGTCAGGGAATATTCCCTTGATAGTCCAATACTCTTCTTCTTTAAATGCTTCTATTTCTCTTTCTCTATCGACTATTAATTTTAAGGCAACAGATTGGACACGTCCAGCACTTTTACCATCAGTCTTAGATTGCATCAACTTACTTAATCTAAAACCGATTATTCTATCTAACATTCTTCTCGTTTCTTGTGATTTAACTAAGTCCATATCGATATCTCTCGGATGAAGGAATGCTTCCATGAGAGCAGGTTTAGTAATTTCATTGAATACTACTCTCTTATAATTTTCTAATCCTAGAGTATCCTTTAAGTGCCAGCTTATCGCTTCTCCTTCTCTATCTGGATCGCTTGCTAGATATACTTCTGCACCATTACAGGCATCTTCTAGTTCACTTATAATCTTTTTCTTAGCTTTGAGAGGTACATATTTAGGAGAAAAGTCATCATCGACATCGATTCCAAGACCAAACTTTCCACTCGTTGCTAAATCTCTTATATGACCTTGACTAGCGAGTACTCGATACTCACTTCCCAAATACTTACTTATAGTCTTCGTCTTAGATGGTGACTCGACTATGACAACTTTCTTCTTCATTTTCATTCCTCCATTTTTGTTTCTGATTCTAGATCTATATCACTAGAAGTATTATCCCCTACTTCTAATTCTTCATAAGTATCGAAGTAATCGAATAAATACTTAAAGTAATTTTTCTTAATAGCAAGTGCACTCATATTACGCATCTCGCTTATCTCATTATTTATATCGATGATATCTTGATCGGCATATATAGTATCTTCATCACTCGGATAAAACTCAGTTTTAGTTGCATCGTAGAAACCAAATTCACTTTGCCAACTATCATCAGGGAAAACGGCGTAATCAGTATAATCACTAAATATATCGTGTCCTAGATAAAGTCTAGGGTCAAAATCAATACCGAATAAGTTAAGTAATGTCGGTGTGTAATCTAATGGTGTCGTAATTTTAGTGATTTTCTCTCCACTCGTTTCACTATTATATATGATAAATGGTGTTCGGTCAACTTCTTGATTGACACTTATATCAAAATCAGCAAGAGATTGATAATCTTTAGTACTTAAACCATATGGATAATGATCTCCAAAGATGACGATTACAGTATCATCTAATTTACCAGATTCATCTAGTTCTTTTATGAGTTCTTCCATAGCCATATCGACGACTTTAACTTTACTTAAATATCTTTTAGCAGTCGTGGATATATCTAAATCATCGAACTCACTCATATACATATTACCATATTCTGAAGAATAAATATAAGGCATATGAGAAGTAACTGTAATCATATAACTTGCAAATTGGGTTTGATCTATGAAGTTAGGAAGTGCTTTCTTAATAAATTCTTCATCACTCGGCCACTCTTTATATAAACTACTATAGCTCATTCCTAAATCACTTACTCCATAGTATTTATAACTTCCTAAATTATATTCTATGATGCTTCTCGAATAGTATTGATCTGTATAATCGTGATAACTACTCGTATAATAACCATTTTTTCTTAACATATAAAGTAGGGATTCTGGATATTCATTTTTCTTGTAAGTATTGATCGTACAAGTAGTTTCTATCGAATATAATCCTATTTGGCTAGTAAGTTCTGACTCGCCTGTTGCACAGTTGTTACGAGGACTATAGTTATTTACACCTGTAATTCCCTCAGTATACAATTTATGTAGTGTTGGAAAGTACTCACTATAACTATCTTGAAAGACGACTTCACTGACGCTTTCTAACATGACCATGATGAGATTCTTACCAGCGAACAAGCCTGTATAATCATTTTTCTCACTAATATCTCTATTTATAAAATAATTATTTAAGGAGTTTAGAGTTTCATTTTCTTCTGTTTCGATTAGGCTAAGCCATGCTTCATCATCTATTTCTCGAGAATTATCTTGGATAATTGCTTCTTCTTGAGAAGTATATTTGATAGTAGTATCTTCTATACCAAATATTGTTCCCTTGATATCTAACATGAAATATATTGTCGTACCAAAGTTCTTGATTGCTAAAGATGGACTAGATGGATATTTAAATAGTTCTTTATTAGAGATAGTCTGAAATTTGTTTTGCATGACTTCAGCATTTATCGTAACATAATAACCTAAAGATAATAAGGCAATAAATACTATACCTGATAAGTCTATCAATATGTTTTTAAATGGTATTTTTTTATTAAAACCATCTTTAGTTATATTTCTTTCAAATATGATATATAAGATAAACAATATGAATGGTATGAATATCAGGTGAAGAACTGGTTTAAAAGAATATATAAATTCTGTTATATAGTTCATTACTTTAGTACCCTGTTCAGCATTACCTAAAGATATAAATGCTCCTAAAAAGTTCATGAATCCTAGTTGTAACCAGGCATAGATTACTATAAATGCATTTATTATTATTAAAAGAGTTCTCCTTAGTTTTAAAGGTAAGTTATTAGTAATAATACTTATTAAGAAAGAAATTAGACTCGTACTAATAAATATTCTAAGTAAGGAGTAATCGAAGGCAAAACTACCGAATAATATCTTAAACAATATCTCCACTAAAAAGATAAATATTATTTCGACTATAAAAGTAGTCCAAAATTTATGTATACCCCTACTATTTAGTAAGCGATTTTGTTTATCTAGCTTTTGTTTTCTTTTCTCATATGGACTTAATTTCTTTTTTTGTGGATTTACTTCCACGTTCTTTTCTTCTTTTTTCATTTACTGCACTCCCATTTATTATACTTTTAATCGGTTCAAATGTCTTTCGATATTCTTCTAAGACACCATATTTTAAGACGGCATCGACGTGAGCTCGAGTTGGATAACCTTTGTGAGCCTCAAAACCGTATTCTGGATGGATGATTCCTTCTTCTTCCATCATTCTATCTCTCGTTACTTTGGCAATGACGGATGCGGCCGCGATCGATTCACTCTTGGCATCTCCTTTGATGATACTAGTCGATGGATACTTTAGTTTTTCTAACTTCATGGCATCGATTAGGACGTGTTCTGGATTAACTTTTAAATTGTCGATTGCTTCATACATTGCTTCTTTGGTAGCTTCATAGATATTTATTTCATCTATCCTCTTAGCACTTCTTTGTCCTATTCCAACAGCAATAGCATCTTCCATAAGAATACTATAGAAGTATTCACGTTTTTTAGCACTCAGTTTTTTAGAATCAGTTAAACCATCTAGTTTATACCCCACTGGTAAGATGATTGCAGCCGCAACAACGGGACCATATAGTGGACCTCGTCCTACTTCATCCATACCCGCAATTAGGGTAATTCCTCGTTCATTTAATTCTCTTTCATATTTTAATAAATCGTCCATCACTCAACACCTATCGAAAGTAATACCTTTAATTTTTCCTTGCTTAATATCATTTATTATTCGCAAATACACTCGTTCATAGTCTATATCTCCACCTTTTAAAATTGCACCGACTTTCTTACCAATTATATCATAATTTTCTGAATTTTTACTATTAGTTTCTGTAATATTATATTCATTATGTAAAATATCACTATAATATGTGCCTAATTTATCTAGAATATGATTACAAACTTCTTCTAAAGGTAATACTTCTGTTTTTATGGCACTCATACTAGCAAGATTTAAAGCAACTTCTTTATCTTTAAATTTAGGCCATAAAATACCTGGGGAATCTAGTAGAACTGTCTTACCTGCTTTTATCCAAGATAGTTTTTTAGTAAATCCTGGAATGTTACCAACACCAGCGGCGTTTCTTTTAGCAAGTAAGTTGATTAATGTACTTTTACCAACATTTGGTATTCCAATTAATAATCCTCTAACCTCTTTAGGTTTAAGCCCCTTTTCTAGTCTACTTTGATTGATTATTTCTGTAATTTTATTTATTTCATTCATGATTACTTTATAATCATTTTTATCTTTTAAATTAACTAGGATGACATTATCTTTTCTATCTTGATAATATTTTACCCATTTAGAAGTTTCTACAATATCACATAAATCTTTTTTAGTCATAACTAAAATTCTCGGTTTATTTTTTATAATATTATCTATTCCCTCTATCTTCGAAGATGCAGGTATTCTTGCGTCGACTAGTTCTAAGACGAAGTCTATTAAGGGACTCAGCTCTTTTATTTCTTTTTTCGTTTTCTCCATGTGACCAGGATACCAATTAATTCCGACCTTAGTTAACTTCTCTTCATTTGACATTTTTTATCACTTCCTTT
>CAZIUY010000017.1:0-8824 GCA_964542625.1 uncultured Muribaculaceae bacterium
TTTATATTTATGCTAGATACATGGGGGTCAAGGGATTAGTCGTTAGAGAATATAATATCGTAAATGAAAATATTCCTAGTAGTTTTGATGGTTTTAAAATCGTCCAGTTTAGTGATTTAGAGTACATGACGACATTCTCTTTAGATGATGTGGAGGATATGGTCGAACGGATTAATGAAGTAAAACCTGATATTATCGTCTTCACTGGAGACTTAGTTAAAGGGGATTATGATATTAGTGAAAGTGATAAAAATAAGCTAATAGACATTTTAAGTAAATTAGATGCTCTTATAGGTAAGTATTCTATAAGAGGAGATGATGATTATGCCAGTTCTATATATGATGAAGTCATGAGTTCTAGTGGTTTTAAAGATATAACTAATAATTATGAATTAATTTATTATAAGGGACTTACGCCAATAGTATTATATGGATTAGGCTCTCTATTAAATGGTGATCAAGATTTTACTAAGACTTTTTCTTATCCTAATGAAGATGAGGATACGACTTTTATGGCAACATATAGAATACTCCTCGCTCATGAGCCAGATTCACTTGAGAATATTCAAGACTATAATATTTCCCTCATGCTTTCAGGTCACTCTCATAATAGTGAAATTAATATACCTTATTTAAAGGAATTATATCATATCCCTGGAGCGACTAAATATTATGATAAAGAATATAAAGAAGGTGTCGAATTATATGTTTCGAGTGGTTTAGGTACATCGAAATATATGGTTAGATTGTTCTCTAAACCTAGTATTTCTGTTTATAGATTATATATCGATTAGCAATAGGAAGTGTTTTTCATATAATATTAAAGGAGGCACAAAATGAATAATTATGATTATTATTTAGTTAGAGATGGCGATAGATTTTTCTTAGTTCCTTTTTTACTAGGTGGTCTAGGAGGTGCCGCCGTCGTCGGATTATCTAGACCTCGTCCTGTATATGTAAATACCCAGACATTACCACCTAGACCACCTTATTATGGTGGATATGGAGCTAATTATAACTACTATTATTAGTAGTTACTTTTAATATTAGTCCTACGAGCATGAAGTAGCTCACTAAACTAGAGCCACCATAAGATAAGAATGGTAAAGTAATACCTGTTATAGGTACTAATCCTAAGTTCATTAAAATATGTTCCCCTACTTGAAAGAACATCATATAAAATATACTAGATAATATGAGTTTAGAAGTTTTATCTTTAATCTTCGTTTTCTCTTTATAGATAAAATATAAGAGTAAGATATAAAGGATGGTAACGAATATACCTATTGGATAACCAAAATTACATATTAGAAGAGCGAAAGCAAAGTCAGTAGTAACTTCTGGTATGTATATTTTTTTATTAGTAAGACCTAATCCACTTGTACCTGATGCACCCATACCGACTAGAGCATTATTTAACTGATACGATGTGTTATTACTAAAGTCTAGTAGTCTATCTATTCTATAAAAGAAACTCGTTCCAAAATAATCGATAAAGATATCGCTTTTAAAAAAGTAAAGATAGAAGAATAGAACTATCATTAGTAATGCTACTAAGAATAATATGATTATATATGAGGGTTTAATATCACTTTCTAAGAGAAGACCTAACATCATCAGTAAGTACATGATGACGACGCCTGTATCGGGTTCTAAGAAGATTAATATACAAGGGATGAATGTAAGTATGATAATTTTTAAGAATAATATACTATTAGTATCTTTACTATCACTGATTACTTTAGCTAAGTAAATGATATAGAACATCTTAAATAATTCACTTGGTTGAAAGGATATGAAACCTATTTTAAGCCATGAGGTGGCACCATTTATATTTTTACCTAAAAATAAAACGAGTATCAAAGATATAATACCTAATATATAAAAGTAAATACTTTTATTTAATAAGAATGATAAGTTTATTTTGTATGTTAATACTAGTATGATGATGCTAATAGAGAGCCATATAGATTGCTTGATATAGCTTTTAGCATAGAGAGTACTTATAAAAGATGCTCCATATATATTTAATAAACTAATTATCAGAAGTATTATTAATGGTATTATGAATAATAAGTTATTTTTTAAAATTTTCGTTTTCATATTCTTATTATTAGCATTTTTAATATATTTATTATAGGGGGTTTTATTTTTGAGAGATTTACCTAAAGTTTTTGCTAATCCGATGAATAAAGATTTATATCATAGTAGGAGTTATAGTTATGGAAAGCTAGAAGAAGAAAAGAAAGAAAGGCATGAAGACGAAGTCATAAATAAGATCGATAAGATATTTAAGAATCAAGATACTCTATATTCTATCGATTGTGTTATTAAATATGAAGAATTTGAAGAAGTATGTACTATCATCGGTAGAACGAGTAATAATTTAATTACGAAGAATCAAAAGTTAATACCGATTAAAGATATTTTCGATATCAGTTTAGCATAAGAAAAAACACCATGTGTATAGTGCTTTATAGTCTTGTATTATTTAAAATATAGTCCTTTAGTTCTAAACTTGGGATTTTTTCTTGTTTCATGGTATCTCTATCTCTGATAGTAACTGTATTATTTTCTAGTGTTTCATCATCGATAGTGATGGCATAAGGTGTACCTATAGCATCACTTCTACGGTAACGTTTACCTATCGAACCAGTATCATCATATGCAACTGGGAAGTACGAACATAATATACTATAGATTTCTTTAGCTTTTTGAGAGTGTGTCTTCTTAATTAGAGGAAGAATCGTCAGTTTATATGGTGCCAGGGCTGGGTGTATCTTTAAGATTTCTCTAACATCACCATTTTCTAAAGTTTCTTTAGTATAAGCATCACATATGAGAGCTAAGAATAATCTATCTAACCCGACAGATGGTTCGACGACGTATGGTAAATACTTTTGATTAGTCTCGGGGTCTAAATATCTTAAATCTACTCCTGAATGTTCCATATGAACACTTAAATCATAATCTGTTCTATTGGCAATACCCCAAAGCTCACCCCAACCCATAGGATAATTGTATTCTATATCAGTCGTCGCTTTACTATAGAAAGATAATTCTTCTTTTTTATGGTCTCTATAGCGAAGATTCTCTTTTTTTAAACCGATAGTCTTTAAGAAATCTAGACAAGCATTTTTATAAAAACCGAACCATTCCATATCAGTCCCAGGTTTACAGAAGAACTCTAGTTCCATTTGTTCGAACTCTCTTTGTCTAAAGATAAAATTACCAGGAGTAACTTCATTTCTAAAACTCTTACCAATTTGTCCTACACCAAAGGGTACTTTTAATCTCATAGTCCTTTGAACATTATTGAAGTTAGTGAATATTCCTTGACAAGTTTCTCCTCTTAAATAGACAGTATTCTTCGATTCATCCGTGACACCTATATGTGTTTCAAATAAGAGATTAAACTTTCTAACAGGTGTAAAGTTATTACATTTACATACTGGACAAGTAATATTATTTTCTTTAATATAATGTTCTAATTCTTCATTACTCCATCCATCTCCAGTTTCTTTTCCTTGGGTAAACTCTTCGATTAGTTTATCTGCTCTATGACGGGATTTACACTGTTTACAATCGATTAATGGGTCAGTAAAGTTAGCGACGTGTCCACTAGATATCCAAACATTGGGATTCATTAGTATTGCGGAATCTAAGCCGACATTATAGATATTCTCTTGAATAAATTTCTGATGCCAAGACTTTTTAATATTTTCTTTTAGTTCTCGTCCTAATGGACCATAATCCCACGAATTGGCTAAACCTCCATATATTTCACTATCTTGAAATACATATCCATACTGTTTACAATATAAAACGATATCTTCCATTTTCATCTTCATAATTTTCCCTCCTAAACTTCTTGAATGACGGCAATTATCATCGGCTTAGATTCTGTCTCATTATAGAAGTATTTACTCAAGCTCTCTCTAATTTCTTGTTTGATACTATTATAGTCGACATAACCATTCGTGATATTCCTCGTTATTATGTTTTCACTGATCTTTTTTATTTCACTAATCATCTCACTAGAATCTTTAGCATAGATGAATCCTCTAGTAGTAATTTCTGGACCAACTAATATTTCTTTCGTCTTCTTCGATAGACTAGCACTAACTAAAACTATTCCGTTTTCTCCTAATACTTCTCTATCTTTTATGACGAGTTCTCCGACATCTTCCCCTATCGAACCATCGATTAAGGTTTCGTTTATTTTAATTATTTCTGATTTATCGACATACTTTCCATCTTCGAAAGTAACAAATTCTCCATTTTGTTTTAAGATAATATTTTCGTTTGGTATTCCTAAGGAACTTGCTAAGTTAGCATTCCCGACCATATATCTATATTCCCCTTCGACAGGCATGACATACTTAGGTTTTAATAAGTCGAGCATCATCATCAAATCTTCTGTACTAGCATGATGTAAGATATTTCTATCTTTTGGTATCGTATAAGATTCGATATCCATGAGAGCTAACTCGTTTTGCAAGTTGACGACTCTCTTTTCATTATAATCATAACTCGGCTCGGCGAATAGTATGGTATCTTTAGCTTTTAGAGTTATAAATTTATCGTATCCATCGACTATCTTTCTAATATTATGATATTGGTTCTTCTTATCATCATTGATGAGAATGATATTCTTAGTATTATTGATATCTTCTAAAGTACCAATCGCCTCTTTTTCTACGGATAAGTATCCTTTATCTATTGCCATATTGACGAGACTTTGTAATTGGTGACCCATCAATATTACTTTTCTATGTGTATTTTTACTAGCATTGAATATCTCTTGGATAGTATATAAGTGATCTGGAAATAAAGAAATTAATAGTCTACCAGAAGACTTATTGATGATTTCTTTATAAAATGACTCGAATTTATGTAAGGGACTCGTGTGTCCTATACGTTCTGAGAATGATGACTCACTTAGTAAACATAATACACCCTGTTTTCCAACATAAGCAATTTTTCCTAAATCCATACTATATGCCCCAGTCATCGATGGGTCTATTAGAAAATCCCCTGTATAGACTATGGCACCATCATGGGTATTGACGACATACATTAAAGAGTCTGGGACTGAATGATTGACATTTATAGGGAAGATGCTCACCGCCCCAAAACTTATTTTCTTGTGGGCAACGATTTCAGTTATCTTCGATGTATCGAATCCCATCAGTCGCAAGTACTCGACAGTATATCTCGAAGCAAAGATTTTCATTCTAGGTAAGGCTTTACTGATATTGAATACTCCTCCGACATTTTCTGGATGAGCGTGTGTCAAGAATAATCCTTTGATACGCCTTTTATTTTTTATTAGATAATCATAGTCTGGGATGATATAATCTATCCCATACATTTCTTCTGATGCAAATTTGATACCAGCATCGAACACGAACAGTGCATTATCTACTTCGACTATATAGGTGTTTTTACCATTTTCGTTTAATCCACCCATAGCCATTATTTTAATTTTACTCATAATTAACTAACATTCCTTTCTTTTTATAAATTAATATAAGTTCAATCGATAAGCATATTATAGCAAAACTATCGAAAAAAAGAAAGTCTCTTAAGAACTTTCTCTTTCACTAATGAGTTTATACACGTTTACTATTTCTAAATCTTTATATTCAATTTCATTTAGGATGAGCATCACTTCTTCTAGTTTAGCCGAGGATGTTATAAGGGTGATACTTCCCGGCTCGATGTTGTTTTTAATATCTATAAAATTCGTCGCATTTAAAGTAATTTTAGGGTCGATAATATAATATGAATTTTTTTGACATAATTCCATATTACTTATATCTTTTAGACATAACTTAATGTTTCCTACTTTGGTATTTATTTCGTTAAAGGCTCGTTTTTCTTTACCAGCATTGATTACTTCGACATCACTATTCGTGTTTTGGTAGCTAGTCAAGACGATATCATAAGGGATATTTTTACTTGCAAAGTATTCGCTCACGTCTTCATTATCCATTACGATAAAAGCGACTACTCGAGAATATTTATTACCAGAAGTGATAAACTTATCTAAATTATCTTCTATAGAAGTATTGGGTTTGATATAGTCATAGACCAAATAATTTTCATTAAATGATCCAAAATCGTGCATCTGTAAGTATGATTCTTCTGCATTGACAACCCTACCATACTTACCTGGGGTTATCGTATTTTCATTCGTATCTATGATGGCATCGATTGGTGCTTCTTCATAAATAGATGATACGGCTTTTATTTCTTGCATGAGACTGCTTTTATTTAAGACGAGCATACTAACTTTATCTGTAAAATAAAAACTAAACAAGATTAAAGCAAATCCACCGACTAATTCGAATATTCTCCGCATACTTTTTTCACCAATATAACATTATGATGAATAATCTAGATTTATTCAGCATCGACTAAATTTTCTTCTTCTTCATTAGTCTTACTCTTAGTAGACTGCATGAAAGCAACCTGATCTGCGATTATTTCATATGTGTAGACTTGATGATCATCTTTGTCGATGTAATTATTATTTTGAATATGACCTTTGACTGAGACCATATCGCCACATCGACAATACTCGTTTACACGTTCGGCAATAACATTCCAAACAGTACAGTTAATAAAATCAGATTCATATATACCATCGGCATTTTTATATTGTCTTTTGACTGCTATATTGATGTTGCATAGGGTTTTACCATCTTGTTTTTTGATAATAGGGTCTTTAGTTAGTCTACCGACCAAAATTAACTGATTCATTATATTTCCTCCTTTCCTGACTTAGATTAACAAGGAAATGTTATCTAGACAAATTGCAAAAAGGAAATTATCGAATGCAAAAAGGAAATATCTCAGTGAGAAATGTACTTTTTTGAAGTAATTTTAAGCAAGAATGATATTTTTGTTAGCAATAATTAATTTTTAGTATCTCAAGCCAAATATTAAATAGACGATGATAATACTAGATATTATACCGATAAAGTCTGCGAATAAACCAGCTTTTAAAGCATATCTAATTTTCTTGATACCGATACTACCAAAATAGAGAGTAATGACATAGAATGTCGTATCCGTACTACCCTGCATAGTCGATGCTAATCGTCCTACAAAGGAGTCTGGTCCATGAATTTTAAAAATGTCTGTCATGATGACTTCACTAGCAGAACCTGATATGGGTCTTAAAAGTGCCATCGGTAGTATCGATAGAGGGAATTTGTTATTAAATAAGCTAGATATCCATCCTAAGAAGAAGTCTAATATACCACTATGTAAGAATATATTGATAGCAAATACCATCGAAATAGTAAAAGGAAATATACTAATGGCACTTTTAATACCACTTTTAGCACCATTTATGAAAGATGTATAAATATCTTTTTTTTGGGTTAGTCCATATATAATGATAAATAAGACGATGATAGGAATCAGAAGTAGTGATATGTATGTCATTTGTTCTTTCTCCTCAATATATAATCCATGGTTAATCCTGCGATGGTAGATGTAATCGTCGCAATGAGAGAAGTCGATATTATTTCACTTGGATTAGCACTACCGAACATACTCCTAAGACTGATTATACTAGTTGGAATTAATGTAACTCCAGAAGTATTTAAGACTAAAAATGTTATCATCGCTGGAGTTGCTGTATCTTTTTTATCGTTTAATTCTTGCATACTTTCCATAGCTTTTAAGCCAAATGGCGTAGCGGCAGACCCTAAACCGACCATATTGATGATGATATTGGATGCAATTAGTCCTAATGATTCGTGATTATCTGGTATACTTGGGAATAGTATTCTTAAGATAGAAGAAAATTTATGAGCAAGTTTTTCTAATAAACCACTATCACTAGCAATTTGCATTAATCCCATCCAAAGGACGATTACGGGGAACATCGATAAGAACATTTCTAATGCTTGACTAGAGCTAGCAAGTATTTCTTTGTTTATGAGATCGACTTTCCCATTTAGTAAACTAAATATCGTTCCTGCTAATATGAGTATTCCCCAAACGATACTTACCACTTAAAAAACTCCTTTAGTTTTTCTAATATATTCTTTCTTTTAATTTCTTGTGGTTCTTTCGCATAAACATTCATCTTTTTAATTACTTGGTCATTTAATGTAATAGCAATCGTCCCTATTATTTTATCGCCCTTATTATTCGTCTTTATATCATATAGTTCTACTTCTCTTTTTATTTCTTTTGTCTCTTTATCGGTTAGAAGCATATAAAAGTCTTCATTTGTATAAACTGTATATCCATCTTTATATTTGATATTTAGATTATCTTTATCGATTAGTTTATACTTTTCGTATTTTTTAAAGTATTCTTCATAGAGTGTTTCGTGGGTAGTAAATTTATCTGAATCGATAAATGTTGCTATTACTAAGTTTTTATTATCTTTAGTGGCACTCGATACGAAAGTATGTTTAGCCCTCGATGTATAACCGATTTTTCCACCAGTTGCATATTTATAATCAGTTAAGAGTTTATTTTTGTTATACCAGGTGTAATTACCAAAGTTGGTCTTAACATCATATTTTTTTGTACTGGTTATCTCTTTAAACTTATCATTCTTCATGGCTTCTACCATGAGTTTACACATATCTACTACTGTACTTCTGTTTTCATTTTCATCATCTAATCCATGGGGATTAGAAAATATAGTGTTTTTCATACCTATCGAAAGAGCCGTATCATTCATCAGTTTGACGAACCCCTCCGTACTACCAGCGACGGATTTGGCCAGTACTAAGGCAGCATCATTACCACTTCTCAGTAAAAGTCCATATAATAAGTCTTCGATAGTAAG
>CAZIUY010000018.1:0-8578 GCA_964542625.1 uncultured Muribaculaceae bacterium
TCACCTAACCCCTATTTATTATATGATAAAACTCATGAAAGTACTCATAATAATAAGGGGTGAGTATCCTCATGAAAAATATAATATATATATCTTTAATATTATTATTTATGATAATTACATTTCGTATCATAAATATTTGTATAATAAACCAAGAACATTATAGAAAATACTACTATGAACTAACAGAAACATATATAAGGGGTTCTAGTGCACCGCGAGGTAGAATCTTAGATATCAATGGAAAAGTCTTAGTCGATAATATAGGATTAAATACTGTAGTATATAATAGTCTAAATAGTACTACTGATGAAATAGAAATTGCTTACTTATTAGGTAATATTTTAAAATATGATGAAAGTAAGTTTACTATTACTAAACTTAAAACTTTCTATTTAGCCTTACATGATAATGGAGAAGACTTAATTACTTTAGAGGAATGGAAATTATTAAAAGAACGTAAAATAAATGAGAGTGATATAAATGCCCTGAAATACGAACGTATTACTGATCTTATGTTAAATACACTTTCCCTAGAAGATAAAAATGCAGCATACATCTATTACCTCTTGACGACTGGTTACTATTATGAAGATAAAACCATCTATGAGAATGTTAGTGATGAAGATGTTGCTAAAATAGTAAGTTTAAATATACCTGGTGTAAGTATCATCCAAAGGTGGACTAGAGTCTATCCTTATGGTGATACTTTAAGGACACTATTTGGTAAAGTTAGTAGAGTTCCTTATGAATTAAAAGAATATTATAAAGAAAAAGGAATACCTCTAAATAGTATAGTAGGAGTTAGCTATTTAGAACAAGAATATGATGATTATTTAAGAGGGACTGATGCTATATATAAATTAGAAGATAACGAACTCACTTTAGTAAGTGAAGAAAAGAAGGGTAGTGACTTATACTTATCGATCGACATAGATACAGAACTTGCGATCGAAGCATTCTTGAAAGAAGAAATGATAAATGCTAAAAATGCTAAGAATAGTGAATACTATAATCACTCATTTATAATCGTAGGGCACCCTAAAACTGGTGAAATAGAAGCCGTCTTAGGACTACAAATAATTGGTGATAATTTCATAGATATAACAGCCAATATAATTCACTCTAGTTATACAGTGGGAAGTATAGTAAAGGGTGCGACTATCTCAGTGGGATATCAAAATAACTTGATAGAAAAGGGTAAGAAAGTGTTGGACTCTTGTATAAAAGTTTATGGTGTTACTAAAAAATGTAGTTGGACTTCTCTTGGATGGATAGATGATATCGATGCTCTTGCACAATCTTCTAATTATTTTCAATTTCTAATTGCAACGCGTCTTACTAATCCAAATTATACTTGGAATTCTAAGTTAAATGTAACAAAAGAACACTTCGATATTTATCGAAATATGCTAGCTAGCTATGGATTAGGAGTTAAAACACATATAGACCTCCCAGGTGAACAAATAGGTATCATTGGCTCTCGAGTAAGTGATGACTTATTATTAAACTTAGCGATAGGTCAATATGATACTTATACACCAATAGAAATTTATCAGTACATCAATACGATAGCAAATAATGGTATAAGACTAGCCCCGAGTCTCATGAAGAAAATCGTAACAGAAACTTTAGTTATAGAACACACTCCCAATATTCTAGGTAAAGTCGATTTAAAAGAAGAAGATATGAAAAGAGTCCAACAGGGGTTAAATGCTGTTACGACATATGGTACAGGTAGGAATTATACGACACATATAGTTTCTAGTGCAGGGAAGACTGGTACGAGTGAAACGTTTATCGATACAGATGGCGATGGAATCATGGATAAGAGTACGACTTCTACAGCATTTATCATGTATGCACCATTCGATAATCCAGAGTATTCACTAGTCATAATAAGTCCCAATATAGGATATAATTCTTATAAATATTCTCTAAATTTGCGTATAAGTAGGAAAATATATAACTATTTGTTTGAAAATTCATAATTTTTTGCTATAATACTTGTGACTATTACAAAAAAGGAGGGACTTTTATGGCCAAAAAAGGTGAAAATAGAGCAACAGTCACACTTGTATGCTCAGTATGTGGACACGTCTTACGTCCTACTGAAAAAAATAAAAAGAATACTGTAGATAAACTCGTATTAAAGAAATATTGTCCTGTCTGCAAAACAACGACAGTTCATAATGAAAAGAAAAATTAATAAGTAAAGGAGGTTAATTTATGTTTATAAATATAAATGATATTAAAAATGGAATGACTATCATTATGGATGGTAAGCTATGTTCTATCGTCGAATTTCAACACGTTAAACCTGGTAAAGGTTCACCATTTATCAAGATTAAACTTCGTAACTTACGTACTGGTAGTATAACTGTCGATACGTATAATACTAATATTAAAATTGAAAAGGCTCATGTTGATAAAGTAAAATCACAGTTCTTATATGTACAGGGAGATAATTATGTATTCATGAATAATGAAACATATGACCAAATGGAACTTTCTAAAGATACTTTAGGAGATACTGCTAAGTATTTAAAAGAAGGATTAGAGATTCAGATTAACTCTTATGAAGGTGAAATAATCGGTATTGATTTACCAGAGAAAATCGACTATGAAGTTAGTGCAACAGAACCAGCTGTTAAAGGTAATACTACATCTAGTGCTATGAAAGATGCTACTTTAGAAAATGGTTTAGTAATAAAAGTTCCACTATTTATTAATGAGGGTGAAAACATTACAGTTTCTACTATAGATGGTAGTTACTGTGGAAGAGCATAAGCTCTTTTTATTATACTTTAATCTTCCTTAAAACCTTCATATGTACTAAATGCTAGCATATATAATGATTTTAAAATATTATCATCCATACTTAATAATTCGAGGGTAACAGTATCATCTTCCACAGTTAACCCTTTATTTTCTTCAATTATTTCATCGATAATATTAGGTAACTCTCTACAAATTTTATAAAATGCATCCTTTTCACCTGTTACCTCTTCGTAAAATTTATCGATTGATACTCGTCTTATTCTTTCATTAGAAATTTGCTCATTATCCAAGGAAACTTTCCATATAACATTTTGACTATGTTTTGCAATAATTTCTACTAAATAGCATCGACAGTTATCATCTTTTGCAATTTGATTTAACATTCTAATAAATGTTTTCTGACTTGAAGAGGAATTCATAGTGTTGTGTTTATTTTTCATTTCGACATAGATTTTTTGATTATCTTTAGTATAAATAACATCAAAACCAGTAGTAGGAACTTCGCAACCTTTGATATACTTAAAAAGATTTTGATGAAAGTATCCTATAGCATTATTATTAGTTTTATCCCTTTGTCTTACAATTTCATGTTCTATCGTCTTCATTAAATCTTGTTTATAAACTTTACTATCAAAAGTTAATTTTATGGGATCGATGATATTTTTATTGAACTTTTCTAAATTGATGCCTTTTAATGTCGTACCATAAGTTTTTATTGTATTTTTTATATGTTCTTTAAATTCTTCTCTCGATATGAAATTTAAATCCCACATTATATCTCACCTCCGTTTAATGCATTCATTATTTCTACACCAATACACTTTGCTAAATTGACTGGAACAGCATTTCCAATTTGTTTATATATATCATTCATTTTACCAGCGAATTGCCAATCATCCGGGAATGATTGAATGCGAGCATATTCCCTAGTAGTAAAAGGTCTACTTTCATCTGGGTGACATCTATCTGTCTGTTTCATCATGGGAGAACAGGTTAGTGTTAAGCAAGGTTCGTCCCATGATATTCTTCTTGCAATACCTGTTCTCCCACCACCCATAAAATAACATGATTTCATATATTCTCTAGCAACATCATCTGGCAAATCTCTCCAATATCCACCAGGTGGAACTAAATCAAAAACTTTCTTTTTACTTTCAGGATATTTTGCACCGATAGAATCAGGGACATCTTTTAGAACATCTCTCAAAACAGGTTTATATTCATGTGGAGTAGGATAATTAAATTTTACTTTTTCTTTTAAATCATTTCTTATACCAATGATAACTACTCTTTGTCTTTTTTCCGCAACACCATAATCCCATGCATTTAAGACCTTCCATTCGACAAGATAACCTAAGTCTTCAAATACTTTTATCATCGTCTTAATCGTTTTACCTTTATCGTGAGTAGTCAATCCTTTAACGTTTTCTGCCAAGAACATTTTAGGTCGCAATTGTTTAATAAATTCAGCATAGTAATAAAACATCGTTCCCCGAACATCATCTAGTCCTAATTTCTTTCCAGCATAACTAAATGATTGGCATGGATAACCACCTGATAATAAATCGAGTTCTCCCTCTTTTAAATTAAATTCTTTTAATAAGTTTCTTTTTGATACTTCGATGATGTCTTCTTCTAATATATTCCATTTAGGTCTATTTATTCTTAGTGTTTGACAAGCAGTATGATCAAATTCTACTAAGCCAATTTCTTCGAATCCTGCTTGTTCTAAACCTAATGCCAACCCTCCAGCACCAGCAAATAATTCTATACATTTTCTTACTTTAGTCACATTATTTACCTCCAAACTTTTCAATAAATATTTTAACATAAATTTTTATTTAAATCTTCTATTATAATGACACCAGACTATTCATAAAATTTGACAAACAAAATATGCTATGCTAGAATTTAAGTACTGAAAGGAAGTATTATAATGAACTACTCAATAACTAATACACATCATCATTTAATACGCACTTGCCACTAGAATAGTATATAAGTCGGGAAGTGCTATTTGTCGTTTTGCATTTCCCAAATAGATAAAACTTAAACTATATGGGAATGAGAGCCGTATAGTTTTTATTTAGAAAGGATAAAATATTATGAAAAGAAAAACTAATCTAATGAATGTTAAAGGAAGTTATGATTATGGTCCTAATGAACAAAGAATAAGAAATTATATACAAGATACCCTAAAGAATATATTTGAAAGTTATGGTTATAAACCTTTAGAGACACCTATATTATGTTATTATGATTTACTAGCAGGGAAGTATGATGAATCTAATGATATCTTAAATGAAATTTATAAGCTGACTGATCAAGGAGATAGGCATCTCGGACTTCGCTACGACTTGACAGTTCCATTTGCTAAGTACATTGCTCTAGAAAAAGACTTACGCCTGCCATTTAAACGTTATGAAATAGGTAAAGTATTTAGAGATGGACCAGTAAAACCAGGTCGCGATAGAGAATTTATGCAGTGTGATGTCGATGTCGTCGGATTAAGTGGTCATTTAATAGAAGCGGAGTTAATAAGTATTTGGGTAAGAGGATATAATGCTCTTGGAATAGAAATATATATCAAATATAATAGTAGAAACTTACTTCGTGGATTGATTAAAGGATTAGGTATTACTTTAGATAGTCAAATTACAGAAGTCATCACAGTTATCGATAAGATGGATAAGATTTCTAAAGACGAACTCTTAGAGTATTTAGAAGAATTAGGTCTATCTAAAATACAAAGTGAAAAATTACTCGACTATTTAAACAAAGATCTAAAAGAATTAACAGATACTTTTAAAAATACTAACGATGAAGAATTATCGACAGGATTAAGAGAACTAAATGAATTAAAAACTTCTCTTGAAGAAATAGGCTTAAAAGATTATGTAGTATTCTCTCCATCTTTAGCAAGAGGACAGGACTATTATACAGGAAATGTCTTTGAAGTATATGCTAAAAATGGCGAATTATCTTGTAGTCTCGGTGGGGGAGGCCGCTACGATAAGATGATTACAGATTTCATAAGTGACGGGTGCGTCTATCCGGCTGTCGGAGTAAGCTTTGGATTATCTACTATCTATGAAATTTTAAAGAATCGTGATGAATTTAAAAATTACCCACTTGCCGATATTTTAATAATTCCGATAGGAACAGAAAATCAATCTTTAAAGATTGCTAATACATTAAGAGATATGGGATATAAAGTCGAATTAACTAATAAAAAGGTTAAAAAAGGTTTAGAATACGCTTCTAGAGAAAACATCCCTTATATATGTGTTATCGGTGAAGATGAGTTGCGGGCATCCATACTTACTATCAAGAATCTATCGACAAAAGAAGAAAGTAAAGTTAGTCTAAATTCTTTAAGTGATATTAAAAATGTTATAAAAAAATAATTTATTTAAAAAATACCTCTTTTATATGTTATAATTAACAGTATAGGAGGTATTTTTTATGCTATCAGGAGATGAAATATTAAAACAAATTAAAGATGGTAATCTTTTAATAGAACCATTTACAAAAGAAAATTTGGCACCTAATAGTTATATAGTTCATCTAGCAGATGAGTTAGTCGTTTATGAAAATGACATTTTAGAAGTTGCTAAACCAAATGAGATTAGGAGGATTAAAATTCCTAAGGAAGGCTATATTTTAAGACCAGGAGAATTATATTTAGGAAGGACAGTCGAATATACTGAGACAAATAATTATGTTCCCATGTTAAATGGTCGTTTGAGTATCGCTTCACTTGGTATCATGATACATATAACCGCTGGATTTGGTGATAATGGTTTTAAAGGAACATGGACATTAGAAATAATGGTCGTAAAGCCAGTAAGAATCTATGCTGGTATGAAGATAGGACATCTTTGTTATTTTCCATTAGTAGGGAATGATTCTATTAAATATAATGGTAAGTATTTAGGACAAATAGAAGCAACTCCAAGTAAAATATATAGTGATAGGTCGGTAGGTAATTTTTAATGTTGTCAGGAGAAGAAATTTTAAAAGAAATAGAGAATGGTAATATAACGATTAAACCATTTAATAAAAAATGTATAAATCCAAATAGCTATAATATGACTTTAAGTGATGAGCTACTAGTCTATACGAGTGATGTCCTAGATGTTGCTAAGGAAAACCCTTATAAGAAAATTAAAATACCAAAAGAGGGTTATATCTTAGCACCAAATACTTTATATATTGCTCGTACTAATGAGTATACAGAAGCAAAAGATTATGTCGTTCAACTAAGTGGTAGAAGTTCTATCGGTAGGATAGGATTATCCGTTCATATAAGTGGTGGATTTGGCGAAGCAGGCTTTAAGGGATATTGGACTCTAACTATTACTTGTATTCGTCCTACTATGATTAAACCAAATATGGAAATTTGTCAAATATGGTTCTATCCATTAATTGGAAATAAGGGTAGGGTATATGATGGGAAATATCAAAATACTCTAGAACTAACACCATCTAAAAGTTATATCGATTTTATTGATAATTAAAACTATTGTAAAGATAATCTTTAGAATAGTTTTTTTACTTAATTAATATTTATAACTAAATCTTCGAAAGGTACATATTCATCTAATTCATGAGAACTAATCATAATATCTTCTAAATTAGTAAACATATATTCTTCTATCTTAGAAGTATCTAACCAGCTATCTATACTCTTATACCTATCTATGATAACTTCTAAATCATTTATACTCATATCAGGAAATTGTCCTATGATAGTATCAGCGATTTTCCTAGCACTATTTTTACTCGTAAACTCTAATCCTCTATCGATAGCTCTTACGAATCTTTTTAAAAGATCTGTATGTTCTTCGATGTAACTCTTTCTTGCATTAAATGCCGTATATGGTACTACTAGAGAAGATTTACCTATACTAGATGCAACATACCCATATCCCATATTGATGAGCTTGGTTACATTAGGTTCAAACAAGTTGACAAAATCTCCTTCACCACCGATAAATGCACCCGTTAATGAAGCAAAATCGATCGAAGTATTGATATTTACATCTTTTATATCTATACCCTCATTTTCTAGAGCATTTAAGAAACTAAGAACAGGCATTCCTCCCGTACGTCCAGCCAGTACTTCACTTCCCTTTAACATATCCCATGAAAAATCTTCTATTCTAACCCTCGAGACGAGAAATTGTCCATCCCTCTTAGTTAGACCAGCAAATGATTGGACGAAGTCTTTTTCACCTCCATTATATACATAAATAGTCGCTTCTGGACCACAAAAACCGATATCTATCGAATCCGATAAGAGAGATGCTAATACATTATTTGCTCCACTTACTAAAGATAAATCTATTTCTATATTTTCATCACTAAAATAACCATTTTCTATAGCAACATATAAGGGTGCATAAAAGGGACTATGTGTTACTTCTCCTAAAGAGATATGATTAGTTGTAGCATCTTTTTTATGATAAATAGATACTGAAATTATAACTAATCCTAATATTAAAATTAACACTAAACATATTTTAGATAATGTATTTTTCATAAATTATCACTCCACCAATAATATATGATTAAAATTTACGAGTGTTAATGAAGAAGTTTAACATCAAAAGTTACTATTTACAGCCCATGATATTATTATCTAAAAACTATAATTCAGAAATTCCTACTAGTATGATGCTAATTGGAAAGAAAAAGATAATACTAAATTCTAGGAAGAAGACTGGTGAAATAATCAATAAGGACGTAAAGGATTATTATATTGTTACAGTAAATACAAGACATGACTATATAG
>CAZIUY010000019.1:0-8353 GCA_964542625.1 uncultured Muribaculaceae bacterium
ATGAAGTCATGCGTTATACTATAAGAAAAATAAAAGACTCACATAGAGTGAGTATCGAAGATAAATTATTTCTAGATGCGTACAAGTGATTCAAGCTGTACGTTTTCTTTTGGTCGCATCTTTTATTGCTGTTACAATTATATAAAGGACAATCATGACGATTACCATTATTATCGTTGCAATAAATTCACTAGTTAAACATTTTATAAAATATTCAAAAGTATTAGAACCATCTAATAAGTTTTCGAGAAATAACATTGGTACAAATATTATTCTATCTACTATTGCTCCTATAAAGGTACTTAATCCCATAGCTAGATAATCGATAGTAAACTTATGTATAGCATTATAAATAGTAGCATACAGTAAGTGAGATACACTAAAGGCAATTATTACTCCGAAGAACTGACCTAATGGTGGATAAAATATTCTCGTATTACCTACCATAAAGAAATCGTTACAGTATAAATACTGTATGACAGCATTATAACTAGATGTTTGATTATTCGCTGCTGGTATGATACCTATCATCATTAACAGTATAAATAATACAAATAACCCGACGGAAATAAATATACTCTTCCTAGCTTCTTTAAATCCATAATACTTTGAAATATACGCGACAATTAAGAACGTAAGTGGATAGAAAAGAATACCACCTGATATAATAATGTTCGATGCGGGTTCATAATTTTTAATCGTAAAGACATAAGATACCACTAACAAAATTGTAAGTAATCCAGTCGCAAAGACTGGTCTTTTAGTACTATTTATTAAATTAGCCTTTTCACTAGGCCTCATGAGTAACCCCTGTTCCTTTTCAGTTTTCATAGTATCACCATAATTATAATAACCTATTTTTCATAAAAAGAAAAGAGAATTTTTGTCGAAACCCTTTAAAAAGTGTCTACTTTATGTGAATATTAAGACGAGGGTGATGAATGTGCCAAGAATAGATATGATTTTATTACAATTAATCGAAGATGTCGAAAGTGCTAAGAGGACACTACTAGTTAGAGCCATATTAGAAAAAGAAGATTAAAAAGTGTTTAAAATAATTTAATTTCTTGATATAATAACATCGATAATAGAGGAAGTAGTATCAGTATGAAGAATATCCTAAAACATATTAAAAAAATATTAGATAATACATTATATCGTAGAATTATAATCGCATCTTTTTTAGTGGTAGTTCTTTCACTTACAGCATTTTTAACAGTAAATGTCTTTATCTTTTATCATAATAATATCGATTCCTCTAGTGTACCACTATATTATGAATTTACAGTAAATACTCTTTCTCATAACTATGATGAGGGTTTAACATATGGTGATATCAGTGAGCAATACTTATCATATGCAGTTTCATATGGAGTAGATGTTTCCGAGTGGCAAGGAGAAATAGACTGGGAAAAAGTTGCTTCTACTGGTATAACATTTGCGATGATTCGTTGTGGATTTAGACAGACAGTAGGTTCCGAAATCAAAGAAGATGCTGAATTTAGAAGAAATATCGAGGGTGCTACCAAAGCTGGACTTAAAGTGGGAGTATACTTCTTTGGAACAGCGAGAAACGAAGAAGAAGCATTAGAAGAAGCAGAATTTACTATCGATCTCATACAAGACTATAACTTGACGTATCCAGTCGTATATGATATAGAAACATTTAATGATGGTCGTCTTAAAAATGTCAGTTATTCGACTATCACGGATAATGTTCTAACATTTACAGAAACACTTGCTTCTTATGGTTATGAAACTATGATATATAGCTACCATAATGCTCTTTCTTATATGCTAGATACTGGTAAGTTCGATGGTAAATTAATATGGTTAGCACACTATGTAGATAAAACAGATTATAAGGGAGACTATAGTATGTGGCAATATACATCGAGTGGTCAAGTATATGGAATAAAGACTAATGTCGACTTAAATGTTTCCTATTTTACTTATGTAGATAATCCCGATGATGTCGTCGAAAATCCACAAAAAGTAAATCCCCCTGTAGTAGATATTGAAAGTACTTCTGATACAGTTAAGACGAAGAAATCGACAATACTAAGGACGAGTGCAACCAAAGATATACCAAATAAACTAAGTACTATTCCTAAAAATACCATAATTAATAGACTCGGTATAGGAGAAACATACTCTCTAGTAGAATATAATGGATTGAGAGGATATATCCTAAATAGTGATATAAATGTGATAAGCTAGAGTTACATTCTCCAATACCTTGACAAATATAATAAACTTGAGTAAAATGTTCTTATAAGAAGGGTGATGCTATGTACGAAGTAGATATTAAACTATCCCCCAAAGATATATTGGATAAAGAGTTTAAATTTGATGCAAAAGGTTATAGACCTAAAGAAGTAGACGAATACTTGGACATTATAATTTCCGATTATAATGAGTTCATCCGCCTTATAAAAAAACTTGAGGCTTCTAATAAAGAATTAGAAAGAGTAAATGCTGATTTGAAAGAAGAAAATAGAAAGATGAAGATGATTCTCGATACACAAGAAGACATGAGTAGTAATGGTAAATTCACTTCTAATAATGTCGATATGTTGAGAAGATTATCTAATCTAGAAAAAATTGTATATAGTAAAAACGAATAAAATAGTACTTTAGACAGACGCTGGTAGATTTATCTACTTGAGGAAAGTCCTTGCTCACTCAGCCTGTGATGGTTGGTAATGTTTGTGCTAGGGGAATAAATAACCCTAGGTATAGTAAATATAACGGCTTCGAACAGACCGTATGGGTCTATAGTAGATATAAAAGTGCCAAAGAGACGAGTTTTACTGGAAACGGTAAAAGTGGAACGTGGTAAACCCCACAAGTGAGAAACCCAAATTTTGGTAGGGGAGTTAGAAATAGAGAATTAAGAATTTATTTCTAGTTTAGATTTAATCTAAAAGATAAATGTCTGTCACCCTAGTGGTACAGAACAAGGCTTATTAAGTATTATTTTTATTTTCATTTAAAGGAAGTGAAATCTTGAACGAAATAGGCAAAAGTTTTAAAGAGATGAGATTATCATCTAGTCTTAGCTTAAAAGAAGTCTCGGAAGATACTGGTATTCCAGAAGAATCATTAGAGCAAATAGAAGATGGTGCCATCGGTAGTTTTAAAGATATTTTTAAATTAAAAGAGTATTTAAGTACTTATGCTAAATACTTAGGACAAGACTCTACTAAAGTCATCGATGCTTTTAACGAATATATGTTCGAATATACTTCTAAAATACCTTTAGAAGACTTAGAACATAAAAACGAAGAAAAAGAAAAAATAGAGAAAATAGAGGCTAGTGACGATATCAAAGTCATTTCACCATACTTAAAACAAAAAGAAGAATCACCTGTATATAAATATGTATTGATTGCTATTACGATAATCGTCTTGATAGTAGTTATCATGATATGGGCAATCAAAATGGTATCATAGGGAGGGAGAAAATGAAGATGAATTTACCAAATAAAATAACCATTACGAGAATTATTTTATCGATAATAGTCTTAGTAATGATGGTATTCCCATTCTATGAATTGGGACTAGACTTTCCAACATACTTGATAGGTGGTAAAGTAGAGATTAGTTTAAAGTATATTATTTGTGCTATTTTATTTATTATCGCTAGTGTAACTGACTTTCTCGATGGTTATTTAGCAAGAAAAAATAATCAAGTTACAGATTTTGGTAAAGTGATGGATGCTATTGCCGATAAAATCTTAGTAAATGGTATTCTCATCGTCTTAGCCGTAGATGGTTATATCTCTGTTGCTATTCCAGTTATTATTATTACGAGAGATACATTTGTCGACTCGATCAAGATGGTCGCAGGAAGAGAAAATGGAGCTGTTGGAGCAAGCATTATCGGTAAAATTAAGACGATCTGTATGATGTGTGGTGTTTCCTTGATGCTCATATCGAATTTACCATTCGAATTATTCGGTATTGCTTTTGCGGATACTCTAATAATACTTGCAACTATTCTTTCAGTAGTATCAGGTGTTGAGTACTATTATAATAATAAAAAAGCTCTGTTTAAAAACATATGAGCTTTTTTATTCCTATACTTGTTTTTATTTTTTAGTAACTTTTTTAACTAAATCTTGTCCACTAATATTTCCTTGACCGAAAGCTTGTAATACTTCGATTGGTATAGCAAATATGATAGTATTAGATTGATCAGATGAAACATCATTGATAGTAGCAAGTGTTCTTAAATGTAGAGCTCCTGGTGTATTAGACATCGTCTTAGCAGCTTCTGCTAAGTTTTGGCTAGCTTCTACTTCACCGATCGACTTAGTAATGACAGCTTGTTTTTCACGTTCTGCTTCCGCTACTTTAGCAATGACTCTTTGCATCTCACTAGGTAACTTAATATCCTTTAATTCGACATTCTCGACTTTAATTCCCCATGGATCAGTTGCGGTATCGATTATTTTACAAATATTCTCACTAATCTTTTCACGGCTAGATAATAATTCATCTAAAGTAACTGCTCCGACAGCATTACGCATCGTCGTCTGAGCTAATTGACCGACAGCATAATAATAGTCTTGGACAGCTAAAATAGCCTTAGACGCATCGAAGATATTATAATAAATAACAGCATTTATTCTGACAGTAACATTATCCTTAGTAATAGCGTCTTGTTCGGGAACATCGACGACCTTAGTACGAATATCGACCTTCTTGAAACTTTGAATTATCGGTAAGACGATATTCCATCCAGGATTCAATATCTTAGTAAACTTACCAAATGTAAATAAGATACCTCTTTCATATTCTTCTACTTGTCTAATAGAAGCAAAAATAATGATGATGATGATAACTATCAAACCCATAAATAATCCCATATATAACTCCTTTCTATGGTTATTCTAACATACTTTATGAAAAAAAACATATATAATGTCATATTGAGTCGAATTGTTTGACAAAGCATCAAAAAAATTATATTATTTTGTATAGGATAGGGTTGGTCTAATGAAACGATACTATAGTATACAGATAGTTATAGATATGTGTATTATTGTTTTAGGTCTCTTAATTAATCTTTTCCCACATATTGTTAATATTTTTCCCATCATGACATTCTATTTACTCATGGCTTTTTATAGTACGTTAGAGCTATTAGAATATTTGTTTGGTGGAGAAACAAAAGAAAGCTTATACCTTTTTGTCGCGGCAGGGGTATGTGCTTTTAGTGGATTTTTTCTAAATAACTTGCCATCTCGAGGTGTCATATCCATTACCCTATTATTATGGGTTTTAATGATAACTATAATCAAAATTATAAACTTAGAAAATATCCTAAAGACAAAACCTAAACTTTTCATAATCAAAATAAGTTGGGTGAGTTTCTTCATCACGATGGGGTTATTAATAAGTATAAATATATATTTTAATATATCGATAATTAGTTATATGCTCGGAACAATATTCTTTAGCTATGGACTCATAGAACTTTTTATGGATATATTAGATTATTTAAGTGATGATATAAATTTTAAAAAAGAGAGTGAAGTATAGATGGATGTAATAGAAATTATCGATAAAAAAAGGTTAGGAAAAGAACTTAATAAAGACGAAATGAATTTCATATTTGGCGGCTATAATAATGGTTTAGTCGAAGATTATCAAATGTCTTCCTTACTGATGGCAATTTGTATAAATAGTATGACATTTATGGAGATACTTACTTTAACAGATATAATGCTCCATAGTGGGAAAATATTAGATACATCTAAAGTAAATGGTCTCATGGTCGATAAACATTCTACAGGTGGTGTAGGAGATAAGACGAGTATGATTATCGGTCCTATTATGGCTAGTCTCGGTCTAAAGATGGGTAAACTTTCTGGTAGGGGACTCGGCAATACTGGCGGAACTATCGATAAATTAGAATCTATTCCTGGTTTTCGTGTTGCCCTTACGACTGAAGAATTTATTTATAATTTAAACAAGGTTGGTTTTGTAGAATGTGAACAGACTCCGGAGTTTACTCCCTTAGATAAAAAAATTTACGAACTGCGTAGTGTCACGGGAACTGTCTCTTCGATACCTCTCATCGCTTCATCGATAATGTCTAAGAAACTAGCCGTCGGTGCAGACTATATCCTGATAGATTTAAAAGTAGGTAAAGGTGCCCTCATCCAAAATAAACATGATGCCATCGAACTTGCTAGTATAATGATAGAAATAGGTAAAGCCTATAATAAAGTCGTCATTCCTATACTTACGAATATGAATAGACCATTAGGGGATAATGTAGGTAATGCTTTAGAAGTCCTAGAAGCATTAGATGTCTTAAAAGGAAAAAGTGGAGTCTTGAGAGACTTATGTATCGAATTAGCATCTAACCTCTATAGTCGAAGTAAAAGAGTAAATTTAGATGTCGCTAAGACGAGTGTCGAAAGAGTATTAGATAATGGTATGGCTTATGAAAAATTCTTAGAGTTCGTTCGTACTCAGGGAGGAGACATCGAAAAAATCGAGCTTGCTAAGTATATGAAACCAGTCACATCTCTTACTAGTGGTACCTTAAAAGATATCAGTGCTGATATAATTGGTTCTCTTTCGACGACTCTCGGTGGAGGAAGACTAAAGAAGGGTGAAAAAATCGATTATGGTGTCGGTATAGTCATAAATAAACATATAGGAGATACTATCAAAGAAGGAGATATCTTATGTTATCTTTATCAGCACGATGAAAAGATTCATGATGAAATAGCAAGAAGTGCCTTTACTATTGTAAAGTAACTTTATTTTAGTTAAACATTTTAGAGTTTTATTATATAATTATCGTGGGAGGGATTACTTATGAGAGTAATAATTACCGCAGGTGGTACGGGTGGTCATATCTATCCAGCTTTAGGTATTATCGATAAGATAAAAGAAATAGAACCTAATAGTGATTTTTTATATATCGGTACAATAAACCGTATGGAAAGCAAGATAGTTCCTAAAACAGGAATTAGATACGAAGGAATAGAGATGTATGGTCTATCGAAAAATATCATAAATGATATTAAAGTATTATTCTTAATTCAAAAGAATGAAAGAATCGTATGTCGTCTAATAGATAAATTTAAACCCGATATTGTAATAGGTACAGGTGGATATGTGACTTATCCTGTCATCAAGTCTGCCAAGAAAAAAAACATCAAAGTATTCATTCACGAGCAAAATTCCATTCCTGGTAAAACCAATAAAATTTTAGCTCACTTTGCCGATAAGATCGGTATAAGTTTTGAAGATACATTTAAGTACTTTGCTAAAGAAAAAACAGTCTTCACAGGTAATCCTTGTGGTGAGCGTGCCTTAAGTATTCCTAAAATATCTAAGACGAAGTATGGTCTACATAAAGATAAAAAATTTGTTCTAATGGTTCAAGGAAGTCTAGGTAGTACTTCTGTCAATGAAAAAATGAAAGATTTCTTAAATAGTATCGATGATGAAGATTATGAAGTCTTATATATTACTGGTAAAGATTCTTACCCTGAATTTAAAACTAATAAATTTTCTAAAAATGTCTTTATAGAGCCATATATCGAAAATCTAGCAGGACTCATGAAAGATGCCGATATAATAGTTAGTAGGGCAGGGGCAAGTTCGATAAGTGAAATCATTGCTCTAGAAAAACTTGCTATCTTAATACCTAGTCCATATGTTGCTAATAATCATCAATTCTATAATGCTTCTATGTGTCAAAATAATAAAGCTTGTATCATGATAGAAGAAAATACTTTAACTGCGAACTTACTAAAGGAACAAATAAATAAACTCTTATATGATAAAGAAATACAAGAGAATATGAAACAAAATCTTTCTAAAATGCAAAAAAATGATAGTAGTACAGTAATTTACAAAATTTTAAAGGATTTGATTAAGTGAGTACTAAGAAAAATACAAAAACTAAAAAAATTAAAAAGAGAAGACTTAAGATAAAGGGTGTCTTGATTTTACTAGTCTTTTTTGGAGTCTTTATTTTATTAATAAAGATGCTTTACGATGTCAAAGTTAAATCCATTACCGTAATGGGTAACTATTATATTAAAGATTCAACTATATTAAAAGAATCAGAACTTAGTGAATCGACTAGATTCTTGAGTATTCGTGCTAAGAAGACTTGTAATAAAATAGCAAGTAATCCCCTAGTAAAGACTTGTACATTAAAGAGAAATACTAACTTTAGTATAGATATAATCATCGAAGAAAATGAACCAATTCTTTATTATACGAGTGATAAAACTGTCATACTAAGTGATAACTCTCATTATGCCGTTACTAATACATATAGTGTTCCTACTTTGATAAATTATGTTCCTGAAGA
>CAZIUY010000020.1:0-6931 GCA_964542625.1 uncultured Muribaculaceae bacterium
CCATGGTGTCTTAACCATCCTCGGATTACCCATCTCATCTTCATATCCATTTGCCCCACTTATGACATAGCCGACACAATCGATCAGTTTGATATTAGTAGAAAAGTTATCTATTTCGATGGTCGCACCATTCGATGGTACGAACTTAGGCTCAGTCGTCATGATAGTCTTTCCTTGAGCACTTTGGGGTATTTCATCTAGACAGTGTTTTTTTTCATATTCATCTTTGATATTAGGCACTACTAAATTTTCGATAAATCTCTTGATGAATGTCGATTTACCAGTTCTAACTGCTCCTACGACTCCTAGATAAATCTCCCCATTTCCCCTTTTAGCAATGGATTCAAATATTTCTTGTTTTTCCATATATACTGTCCTTTCTATTTAAGTCTATTTAATATTTCCCTTATTATGACAAAAACTCTTAAATTAATAAGAGTTACTTGGAATCTATAATAATATTTACAGGTCCATCGTGGATAGCTTCTATTTCCATATCGGCACCAAATATACCTGTTTCGATAGAACAGTATTTTTTAAGTTCTAAATTAAATTTATCATATAAAGTACTAGCCATGTCTCCCTTTAGGGCTTTAATATAACTAGGTCTATTTCCATGGTCAGTATTTGCATATAAAGTAAATTGACTAACCGATAAAATACTACCACCAATATCTTGAATATTCTTATTCATAACTCCGTTTTCATCATCGAATATACGTAAATATGAACACTTTCTAGCCATATATTTGATTCTTTCATCGTCGTCACCTTCAGTAAAACAAGATAGTATGAGTAAGCCCTTTTGACAAGAGCCAACTATTTTACCATCGACTTTTACTTTAGCACTTTTGACCCTACTAACTAATAGTCTCATTATTTAAGCTCTCTTTCGACACTATCGACAAACTCGAGAGCTTCACAATCTAATATAAACTTATTTATTATAGAATTATTTGGTACTTTTACGAGGATTTCATAATCTAGTTTATCTCCATGTTCGTGAGTATTAATAGAATCTATATATAAGTTTCTCTGACTAGCTTTCGTGACGATATCTAAAATATTATTACCAATATTCTTCGTCTTAATCAAAATTCTCGTCAAGTATTCTTTAGAAGGATTATCACTCCATGAGACATCTATAAATCTTGCATCCATATTATTCAAGTTAGCACACTCTTTTTTATGAACAGTTATACCATTACCTTTAGTAATATATCCGATAATATCATCTCCATATACAGGTTTACAACAGTTAGCAATAGTTACTAAGACATTATCACACCCATTTACGATGATATCATTCTTATAATTTTCATCGATTCCTTTAGATTCACTTTTACTTATTTTTTCTAAGACAGCACTAGAGTTACTTACTTTCTCTTCTAGAATAGAGTTAACTATATATTTAGCAGTATATTTAAGTGAACCGATAGATAGTTTTAATTCATCTAAGTCTTTTAATTTTAGAGCACTAGTTATCTTTTTGATATTATCTTCACATAAGATTTCATTAATAGATAACTTTCTTCTCTTGATTTCTTTACTTAGAAGCTCATCTCCTCTAGCAATATATTCCTCTCTATCTTTCTTGCTATAATATGCTTTGATTCTGTTTTTTGCTTGACTAGTCTTAACGAATTTTAACCATTCTTTATTAGGAAGAGAAGACTCACTCGTATTTATCTTGACGATATCATCATTTTTTAAGACATAATCTAAGGGTACGATTTCATCATTGACGATAGCCCCCACGATCGTATCTCCAATATGAGAGTGTATGCGATAAGCAAAATCGACTGGAGTAGCACCATCAGGTAGTTCGACGACATCGCCATTAGGAGTAAATACATAGACCATCTTTTCGACGAATACTTCTTTAAATTCATTTAAGCCAACGTCATCTTCATTAGATATTTGCATAGCATCTCTAAATAATTCTAACTTCTGTTCCATCAAGTCTTGTATGGCTTTTGTACCATGTTCTTTATAAGACCAGTGAGATGCTATACCACATTCGGCGATGTCGTCCATTTCTTCAGTACGTATTTGTATTTCGAATACTTTACCATCAGGACCTATGACACCAGTATGTAAAGACTGATACATATTTTCTTTAGGTTGGGCTATGTAATCTTTAAATCTCTTGGGAATAGGTCTATATTTAGCGTGTATTAATCCGACAGCAAGATAACATTCACTTTCTTTTTCGACGATAATACGTAGGGCTAAAATATCATAAATATCTTTCCAACGTTTACCTTTAGCCATCTTTTCATATAGACTATGAACACTCTTGACACGACCCTTAATTCTAAACTTAATACCTTCTTCTGTCATGATATCTGATAATTCTTTTTTCATCGTATCGATATAACCATTTAATTCTTCATAAGATACTTCTAATTTATCGAGTATTTCTTGATATTCATCGGGATGAAGATATTTTAAGCATAAGTCTTCTAATTCACTTTTTATATAGTTTATTCCTAAACGGTGAGCGATAGGAATTAAGACACTTTCTGTCTCGATACACTTTTGTTTTTGTTTTTCACTTGGAGTAGTATATACATACTTCAAGTTATCTAATCTACTAGCTAGTTTGATGATTATGACTCTCACATCTGAAGATAACCCTACTAGTATTTTTCTTAAATTAATAGCACTATTTTCTAGGTCATCTTTTAGTTTTAATGAACTAGTCTTAGCAAGACTAACTGCAATTTGATAGACATCTTCTGGGAAATGCTCTTTAATATCACTCGTCTTAACTTTATCGCCATAGATAGGAATCCACCATAAAAAGTTCGCGGCAATAGCAATGGCATCACAGTGTAAGTCGGTAAGTATTAGAGCCGTTCTAAAAATATGCAGCAAAAAAACCGAGCCATCGTAATGTTTAATATCGCTTCCAAATTCTATAGCATAATCTATCGCTTCATCGATCAAGTTTAGTGATTCTTCTTTAGTTATATATTCTTTTATCTTTATATTTAATTCTTCTCTTAGTTTATCCAACATATATTCCTCTTTCTATAGTACTTCATCTTTTATTAACTCACGTCTTTCTTGAGCCATGAGTCCTTGTACATAGACTTCTAATTCTTTATTACTAATAGTCATTATATCATTTACTACTTCTCCTAAGGTAAGACCATTCTTTTTACACCAAACGAACTTTCTTAAATAGTTCCAAATATCTTCTATTTGGACGTAATTTACTCCAATTCTCTTTAAATCCATTACTTTACTTTTTAAAGCAGGTTTGACTCTATTATATAGTTCTTCTAAACTAGAAAATCCATCCATTTCTTTTTCACCATACTCATTGTAACAAATTTCTTTTAAATTGTCACTCTCCTAGGGTTAACTTCACTTTAATTTCACATACATTTCTTTAATAAAAATTATATACGAGAATAGAATTAATTATGAAAAAAAGTTTATTCTTAAAAAGTACACTCATTTTACTAATTGGCTCACTTATAACGAAAATGTTAGGTTTTATAATTAGAATCATCTTTACTCGTACGATTGGCGAAGAGGGAATGAGTCTTTATAGCATCGTCATGCCGACTTATTCTTTGTTAGTAGCTTTCACTGGATTAGGATTACCCTCTAGTATATCGGTTATCATTAGCAGGGGTTTTACTAGAGGTAAAAAGGTCATCTTCTCTACACTTCCTATTGTCATTATCGTAAACTTATGTATGATGATAGTTATCTTATTATCGAGTGAATTTATTGCTAGTACTTTACTCGATCAAGAAAGTGCTAAATATCCTATCATGGCGATGGCTCTCGTCTTACCATTTATATCTATTTCTTCGATTCTAAGAGGATACTTTTTTGGTAAACAAAACATGATGCCTCACATTATCTCTAATATTATCGAACAGATAGTAAGACTATGCATCATAGTTTTATTTTTACCACGAGCATCTTCACTTGGTCCAATACATGGGGTCACAGGTTTTATTCTTTTATCTATTATTTCCGAAGTGATATCGATAATTATCTTTCTTTTATTTCTTCCAAAGAATTTTTCTATCCAAATGAGTGATGTACTACCAGACTTCGATACGACTAGAGAGATACTAAATTTAGCCATACCGACTGTTGGGGGAAGAATATTTGGTAATATTGCATACTTTTTAGAACCGATCATTTTAACTTACACATTAAAGAGTGTTGGCTATACGAATGAATTTATAAGAAGTGAATACGGTATTTATAATGCTTATGTGATACCTATTTTGATGATTCCCTCATTTATCGTCCAAGCTATTTCGACGGCTTTAGTCCCCGAAATAAGTAGGGCGTACGCTAAAGGTAATTATAAGTTAGTTTTAGCTCGCTTAAAAGGATCTATTCTAATAAGTTTACTCTTAGGACTAATCACTAATACACTAGTATTTTTGTTT
This sequence comes from uncultured Muribaculaceae bacterium, assembly GCA_964542625.1. Lineage (GTDB taxonomy): Bacteria > Bacillota_I > Bacilli_A > RF39 > UBA660 > RUG11867. Next base: position 4,428 of record CAZIUY010000020.1, read on the forward strand.
CCAGAGGTTTTACTTAAGACTCTTTATAAGACGACTGTGGGAGTTCCTTATATCAAGGTACTAGCGATATTTTTTGTAATATATAATTTAGAGGGACCTCTTGCTAGTGTACTTCAAGCATTAGGTCTTACCAAATATACTTTCACATCGACGATGATAGGAGTCATCATCAAGACAATATGTATAGCTTTCTTGAGTTTCATGAAAATAGGTCTATATGGACTCGTCATAGGGGAAATTCTCGATATCCTCGTCGTCGTACTATTAAACTTTAGTAAGCTAAAGAATATTTTAAAAAGACTAGTAAAATCAACTTATTAAATGTATAATTAACTAAAGGAATGATATAAATATGAAAACATATGAAATATTTGTAAGTAATTCTTCTATCATGGATGAATTTGTAAAATCATTCGATTATCCTTATGAAGTACTTCCAAATATCAAAGAAGAAATTAAGAAAAAAGGGAGGCTCTTAAGTAGTGATTATATAAAAACTAAAGAAGATGTATGGATACATAAGACTGCTTTGATATCCCCGACTGCTAGTATAACAGGACCAGCAATCATAGATGAGGATGCCGAGATTAGACACTGTGCCTTTATTAGAGGTGGAGTCGTAATCGGTAAGAGAAGCGTCTTAGGAAACTCTTGTGAAGCGAAAAACTCTATCATCTATGATGATGTACAAGTTCCTCACTTTAACTATATTGGAGACTCTATTCTCGGTTCACACTCTCATATCGGAGCGGGTTCTATTATATCTAACTTAAAGAGTGATAAACAAAATGTAGTAGTAAAGTATCGCGATAAAGTATATGAAACTAATTTAAGAAAAGTAGGTGCCTTTTTAGGGGATTATGTCGAAGTCGGTTGTAATGCTGTTTTGAATCCTGGTTCGATCATCATGCCTCATTCGAGGATATATCCACTTACTTGTGTTCGTGGATATATAGAAGAAAATAGTATCGTCAAAAGTATGGATAATATTATAAAAAGGATGGATATGTAATGAGACTTTTTGGAACAGATGGTATTCGTGGTATTGTCTCTAGTGAATTAGATGCAATACTTGCTTTTAAGATAGGTGCTGCGACGGCTCGCACTTTAAAAAATGATAAAAGAACTACTCTCCTCGTCGGAAGTGATACACGACGCTCTAAAGACACATTACTTCATGCTCTCGTATCAGGAGTTTTAAGTGAGAACGTCGATATTATCGATTTAGGAATAATCCCTACTCCTGCGGTATCACACTTGATACAAAAGTATCATGCATCTGGTGGATTCGTCATTTCGGCAAGTCATAATCCTAGTGAATATAATGGTATCAAAGTATTCAATAATATGGGAATGAAACCGAGTGATGAGATAGAAATGCAAATAGAGGATATTATTTTAAATTTTACTCCTAATAAGAGTATCAACGAGGTTGGAACATATACTCTATCTAGTAATGCTACTAGAGATTATATAGATATTCTAAAAAGTACTATAACCGTACCTATAGATAATCTTAAGGTATGTCTAGATACAGCAAATGGTTCGGCATATGAAACTGCTAAGATGTTATTTAGTGAATTAAATGTCCCATACATGATCATAAATGATACTCCAAATGGCTTAAATATCAATGAAAATGCTGGTTCTACTCATTTAGAGGGTCTAAGAAAGATGGTAGTAGAAAATAACTTAGATTGTGGTATAGCATTCGATGGTGATGCCGATAGATGTATGATGATCGATAATGAAGGTAACACAATCGATGGAGATAAGATACTTGCTATAGTAGGAAATTATTTAAAAGAAGAAAATAGACTTAAAGATAATACGATAGTAGGAACACTCATGTCTAACTTTGGACTTAAGAAATTTTGTGAAGCAAGCGATATAAATTTCGTCAGTACGAAAGTTGGAGACCGTTACGTATTAGAAAGTATGCTCGAAAATGATTATTCTATTGGAGGAGAACAAAGTGGACATATAATATTTAAAGAATATGCTAACACTGGTGATGGTGAGTTAACTGCCTTACAAGTCTTAAGTATTATGGCTATTAAAAAGAAGTCTCTCAAGACTCTTGGCTCTATTATGGATGTCTATCCTCAAGTTCTAAAGAACATACCTGTGTCAAAAGAAGGTAAAGAACATTATCAAGAAAACGTCAAGATAAACTCTAAAATAGATGAAATTAATGCCAAGTTAGATGGTATTGGTCGCGTCTTAGTTAGACCGAGTGGTACAGAGAACTTGATTCGCGTCATGTTAGAAGGAAAAGATATCGATACGATAACTAAATACTGTGATGAAATAGTAGAAACTATTAAGAATGAATTAAATTAAAGTTAAAAGACACTTCAAACGGAGTGTCTTTACTTATTTTAGAGCTTCTAATAATTCAGCTTTCTTCATCGTAGAATATCCTTCTATTTTCTTTTCTTTAGCAAGGCTCTTTAATTCTGCGACTGTCAATTTAGAAATATCAGTATTTTCTTTAGTAGATT
>CAZIUY010000020.1:7031-8238 GCA_964542625.1 uncultured Muribaculaceae bacterium
GCTAGAGTAAGACCATTTATGAACTTAGAATAACTAATATCATTAGCACGACAACCAGCATTTATACGAGTAATCCATAACTTACGGAAATTACGTTTATTTTGTTTACGATCTCTATAAGCATACTTACCACTATGGAAGACTTGTTCTTGTGCTGTCTTATATAATCTATGTTTACTACCAAAATAACCTTTAGCAGACTTTAATACTTTTTTTCTTCTGTTCTTGGCAACATTTCCACCTTTAACTCTTGTCATTTTGTACCTCCTATTAAATTACAGCCTTTAACTTATTGGCTTCACTATTAGTTAGATTCCCTTTAATTCTTCTTTTTCTTACTTGTTTAGATGTATCTTTAGCAGTTTGGTGATTACCACCAGACTTCTTATAAGTGATACTTCCACTATTTCTTACATTTAAAACTTTCTTTGTAGACTTATGTGTCTTTTGTTTTGGCATAATTATTCCTCCTATTTTTACTTTTCTTTCTTTGGTGCAAGTATTATAGACATATTGCGACCATCTAATACAGGACTCTGTTCGACTTCACTCACATCACTAAGAGCAAGAGCAAACTTATTTAATACATCTACTCCTATTTCCGTATGAGCCATCTCTCTACCCTTAAATCTGATAGATCCCTTTATTTTATGACCTTTAACTAAATAGTCACGAGCATTTTTACATCTCGTTTCAAAGTCTCCAACATCGATCTTTGCCGTCAGTCTATACTCTTTTAATTCTTTAGTATTTTCTCTCTGACGTTTCTGTTGCTCTTTAATTTTCTTCTGCTTTTCATAACGGTACTTATTATAGTCCATTATCTTACCTACCGCAGGAGTAGAATTACCACTCATCAAGACGAGATCCAAACCTGCATAATTTGCAAGTGTCAAGGCATCCTCTAGTTTTTTGATACCCATCTGCTCACCATTTGGTCCAATTACCATCAACTCCGCAACTCTAATATTTTCATTTATAGGTTGCTCATCCTTCTTTAACTGTGCTATAAATACACACCTCCATCATTTAATTATATAAAAAGGTAGATACATAAATGTATCCACCTAAAAGCATCAATTAAAAAGTATTCTTCTTTTAATCTTGGCTTTTTACCCATCGTTAACAACTGATCGGGTGGATGTGGACACATCGCTTTCCTCTTTAATAAGTTATATTATACTTTGTTTTAATCTTTTGTCAAGTA
>CAZIUY010000021.1:0-8149 GCA_964542625.1 uncultured Muribaculaceae bacterium
AATATTTACAAGAAGAACATTTTAAAAAAATTGAATTATCAGATGCAATATATGTCATTAATAAAGATAATTATATTGGTGAAAGTACAAAATTGGAGATAGAATATGCTAAATCTCTAAATAAAGAAATACTATATTATATAAATTAAAAGATTATAATATATAAATTATTATACTTAACGACAAGACACTCTATAAACTGTTTGATACTTTATACTGATTAATATGAGATAAATAAACTATTCTTAACATCAAAACGAGTCGTAAAGAATAATACCTCTTTACATTTCTTTACATATAGATTATATAATATACTTGATAATAGCTATAACACGTGCTACAATGAAGTTGTTATTAGATAAAGAGAGTATTTTGTATACTTCGATTTAGATAATAACGAGTGGTACACTCTCAGTATTAAATGATTAGTTAACAGCCGTTAAGTGTGATTTTGGTACTGCGTAACGATTTAATTGTTACGAAAACTTAAGGTAAAATTACGAAAAACGGTATATCACTTAATATTGAACTCATTTTGCCACTAAACATTTTGCAAATAGCAAGTGATGAGTGTGGGTATGTCAAAACCCATCGAGTTGTAAACATTTATTTATAACTGGTGCATCGGTTATAAGTAAGTGCATATTTGTTAAAAAAATCAACGAGTCATATTTTTGATAAGTTGATTTTTTATTGAAGACTTTTAATAGTTTTGTTATCATTATAATAGATTGAGGTTTAATTGTATGAAGGATATCGATAATTTGAGTGAAGAAGAATACAATAAAATATATGAAGAAAAAAAGAAAAGAATAATAATTATATGTGGGATAGTGCTCATAATATTTATAGGATTCTTATCTTTTAAATTAACCAGTAGACTTTTCTCGAGTGAATTACTACCAGAATCCGTCGAAGTTGGACTAAATTATGTTTCTAATAATGTCGATATAGAAAACTTACCTAGTGGGGAACATACCTTAGAGTTTAGTGTAAGTAATCCAGGTACTGATGATGTAAGTGCTGACTTTTCATATAGCATCAGTTTAGTAATAGATGAAAATAACTTAAGCTTATCTAAAGGAAAGAAACAGCTCGTATTCAACATAGATGGTGAAGAAATAGATGTAACTGATAGTAAAGAGTACGGAGTAAATAAGAGAATAATAATAGTAGAAAAAGCAATGATAAAAAGTGGAGAAACTAATAAATATGAAATATCGTATAACTATAAGAAGACTTCTAAACAAAAGTTTAGGGCTCATATCGAGTTAACCGATACTGTTCGTATAAGTGAAGAACTTAAATAAGAAATTGTATAATAATCAAGGAAGAATATTGCAATTTTAAGGGTATTTTGCTAAAATTAAGATATAGTAAGGAGAGCAATCAAATGGATGAAAAAATAAATGAAACTAATAATTCCCAAGTGGAAGAACAATTGATCGAAAATGTAGAAGAAACCGAGAGTACAAATAGTGGAAGTGCTCTACTGTATACTATTATCGGTGTTGCTGTTTTGATGGTTGCACTAGTTGGAGCAACATTTGCTTACTTTACTACGTCTATTAAAGATGAATCTAAAGAGAGTATTAACTTGACGACTTCTTCGACTGTTAGTTTAACATCAGAAGCATCTACTGTTTCTCTAGAAGGTATTACACCTGGTGAAAGTGAACAAAGCACGTTTACGATTACCAATCCTACAGAGAGTACGACGAGTCAATCATATGATTTATATTTAGTAGTGGACGAAAATGATTTTGAAAATACTGATGGAGATGGTCAATTATTAGTTACTGTTTCGGATGATACTACTGCTAGTGCTTATAATGAAGTTAGAACATATTCTTCTAATATTTCTCTTTTAGCAAATACTACTGAAGAAAGTTTGAATCAAGTAATCGATTTAACAGATGGAGCCTCTACTACTGGACAGAAATATTTACTTGCTAATGATATCGTCATAGCATCAGGAGAAACACAGTCTTATACAGTGACAGTAAGTTTCGTCGATATTGGATCGACACAAGATACCAATCAAGGTAAAGTATTTTTAGCCCATATCGAACTAGCAGATGTCGTCAGTGTTTCTGGCGTATAATTATACTTGTCATTATCGATTATTTTTGCTATTATATATGCACAACTTTTAAGGAGTGATGTCTATGGCACATACAGAAAGAAAGTGTGCATATTGTGCGTATTTGAATAAAAATTTACTTAGTGTGACGAAAGGAAAATTTGTTTGTGAAAGAGATCACACATTACATTTTGCCGATCAGGATGCACCAGGGAGATGTTTTACAGAAATCTTTTGGAGAGATATCGATTTAGCAAAAGAAGCAATGGAAGAAAGTAGAAGATATAAGGGTTGGGGTTGTTATATAGTGACATCTATTATAGAAATATTATCAGAATATATGATTGAAAAGGGAGAAGTAGAGAAATTAAAACAATTAAATGATAATTTACGTACTTTTCAAAGTTTTAGAGGGAACATCTTAGCAATTAACTCTAATTATAGGAGTATTTTAATGAAGTATGATGTCATTGCCCCTTTAATAGCTTTAAAATTAAAGGAGATGCCAAATAGGGTAGAATTTGCTAAGAGTTTATATGTAAGTTATTTATTACCTTGTTTAAAAGCTATAAATAAAGGTGAAGTTGATAATGCTATCGATATCTATAGTAGTATGATGAATGGATTAATCGATATTTTCCCTGTTACTTATGTAATTGGAGATATTGCTAAAGAAAACTATCATCCTTTAGTAGAGCCTGATATGAGTCCTTTTGATGGTAAATCCATCTGAGGATATTTTTTTATTTAGAAATTAGAACATAATCGTTAAATACTTTCTAAGGGTAGTGACAATTTAAAAGAAATTTGATACAATTTAGATGAATAAGGTGGAGTGCAAATTGAGAAAAATAATAACTAGTGTCGATATTGGTAGTGATAGTGTGAAACTTATCGTAGGTGAGTATTTTGAAAATCGCCTTCACGTTTTATGTGCTTCAAAAGTTCGAAATAAAGGAATAGAACGAGGGAAAGTGGTAAATGCCAAAGAAGCTACGGCAGCGTGCTTAAAAGCTAAAGAAGAAGCAGAAGCATTTTTAGGTTTGTCTATCGATAAATGTATCTTAGGTTTAAATATGGTAAATGCTAGATTAAAAAAATGTACAAGTACGATTAGAATTAAAAATGATTTACATACGATAACGGGCGATGATATCAATGAAGTTATGCTTAAGTGTGCTGAAGGTAATATACCTGTCGACTATGTCTTGGTAAGTATTATACCAATCGAATTTGTTTTAGATAATAATAAAGTAGTAGATAAACCGATAGGACTTAGTAGTGATACTCTACATCTCGATGCTATCATCGTATGTTCTCCTAAGTCTTATGTCAGTGATATGTTAGATGTTGCTAATCAAGCTGGATTAAAAGTAATGGATGTCGTTCCTAATGCTGTAGGGGATTATTATGCTTATAAAAATAATTCACTCGATGAAAAAGTAGGGGCAATAGTCAATTTAGGTTCTGAATCGACTACTGTTTCACTCTTCAATAAGGGTATCATCACAAATACGAATGTCTTCCCTGTAGGGGGGTCTAATATTATAGGAGATATTAGTTACCTTGCTAAAATAGATTATGTAGAAGCTAGTGCTATTTATAGAGATATCGTCTTAGCAAGTGGTAGACTTGCTAATCCCAATGAATATAGAATAGTCCCCGATTTAGATGGAGAAGAAATCAAGATTAATCAATATGATATAAGTGAAGTAGCGTCTTGTAGGATAGATGAAATTCTTAATTTAGCAAAAAAAGAAATAAATATCTTAACAAAAAAGGAAATTAGTTATATAATTATTTTAGGAGGATTGTCTGAACTCAGGGATTTTAATTTATCGGTAGAAAAAGTCTTTGGAAAAAGAGCTAAGATAGGTAAACTTAATACGATTGGAGTTCGAGATAATTCTTATTCAAGTGCTATCGGTATAATCAAATATTTTGTTCTAAAACTAGAATTGAGAGGAAAAGGTTTATCGATGGTACATGAAGATGAATTAGAAGTCTTGAATAGACAAGAAAATGATAATTTGAATAGTGACTCTTTACTCGGTAAAGTGTTTGGATACTTTTTTGATAATTAGTTAGGAGATGAATTTATGGATGGATTAGAAATGGATCAAATTGCAAAGATTAAAGTTATAGGTGTCGGAGGTGGAGGTTGTAATGCCGTCAACCGAATGATCGAATCTGGTGTTAAAGGAGTCGACTTTATAGTTGCTAATACTGATTTACAAGTTCTAAATAGTAGTAGAGCACCCATTAAATTACAGATAGGTTCGACTATCACAAATGGTCTTGGAGCGGGGGCTAAGCCAGAAGTCGGTAAAGAAGCAGCCTTAGAGAGCAAGAGTGAAATAGAAGAAGCCCTAAGGGGAGCCGATATGGTTTTCGTTACCTGTGGTATGGGTGGAGGAACTGGTACTGGTGGTGCTCCTGTCATCGCAGAAATTGCCCAAAGTTTAGGTGCTCTTACAGTCGGTATTGTCACTAAGCCATTTAGATTTGAAGGTAAAAGAAGGATGGAACAAGCCTTAAAGGGAGTAGAAGAATTAAAGAAAAATGTCGATACTCTGATAGTTATTCCTAATGATAGATTGAGAGATATAATCGATAAATCGACACCTTTACCTGAGGCTTTTAAAGAAGTAGATAATATACTCCATAGAGGAGTTCAATCCATAAGTGATTTGATAGCGGTCACGGGACTCGTCAACTTGGACTTTGCCGATGTCAAAGCTGTCATGGAAAAACGTGGAAATGCCCTCATCGGTATAGGACTTGGAGTTGGTGAAAATAGAGCAATAGAGGCTGCTAAGCACGCTGTTTCTAGTCCATTACTAGAAACTTCTATCGAAGGAGCAACCGATGCTATCATAAATATCACTGGTGGAAAGTCACTGACACTATTCGAAGCGGAAGATGCAGCCGAAGTCGTAAGAGAAGCTGCCAATACTGATATTAATACAATATTTGGTGCTGTAATAAATGAAAACTTAAATGATGAAGTTATCGTAACAGTCATTGCAACGGGATATGATGACGATGCAATAAACGATGCAGGGGAGTATGTTCCTAAAGAAGAAAGAAAATTTGAATCACAAGAAGATGATTATGATTTACCACCATTCTTAAGAGATAGAAACGACTATTAGTTATCTATTCAGTAGAAGTTTCTATGAAAAATAAATTTATAAAATATGGTATATTCTTGTTATTAGTGGTGGTAATCATAATTCTCATTACGAAAAATGTTACTACTAAAAAAGAAAGTAACATCGAAAGTTTGAGTCATAATACGATAAATCTCGATATAGATTCAGAAATAGTAAGTGGATTATATCAAGAAGTAATACTGTTCGACGATGTATTCGATGATGAAACTTATAAATATCTCTATTTTAATTTTGAAAATGATAAAAAAATTTTAAGTGCCGACGAAAAACTATACATCGTATTTAATAGTCTCTATAAAAATAATGAATTACAAATAGAAGAAATAGATGTTAACGAACAAAAAATTAACATCAGTAAAGATGCTGTCAATTTAGAATACGAAAGATTATTTAAAGAATCCATCGATGGTGTTAATATTTATTATAAGACATCCGAGAATTGTGGAATAATTGGTTATGAGAGTAATGATGAAGGTTATCTACTTGACTTTAAGAAGTGTAATAACACACATGAATCGATTGATATTAATAGATTAGAAAATGCTTTAAAAGATGGTAATTTTATTAGCTTAGAGCTAAAAGCTTTCAAAGCAGTGTATAATACAAAGTATTCTAAAGAAGAATCATCGATGTATGATATTATAAATTATGATAGTAATGTATCGTTAAAACTCGTCGATGAAGATACAGTAGTTAATCTTAAAGATGAAATATTTACGATTGATGGAATATATAGTTATATTTTCTTATTCGAATTAAAGGGAGATAATTATTATCTTTCAGAAATACAAAAAAAGCGATGAAGTGATGATTCGCTTTTTTAATTAAAGTATATGTCAAATATATCAATTATTTATTGTATATAAAAAGTAAAATATCTGTAAAAGTATTTTACTAATTAATGAAACTCGGAAGAAACGACTTTATTAAAAGTATCAGTTATAAAATCCTTGTTAAAATTATACTTATATCTATAGTGAGATACTTCATATTCAGTAGTATATTCACTTAAAGGAATAAGTTCAAAATTTCTCATATCTTTATCATAATAATTGACTATAGGTTCTGCTTTAATATCTTTAATACTTATCGTATCTTCATCTTTTATGACTTTTAAAGTGGATAATAATCCAAATTGATAGGCATTATCGAAAGTTTCTCCAGTTCTCGAAATATCATCATCGGCACTTACGAAGTTACCCATAGAATAATATACTAGAGTATCATGATTATCACTCTTAATCCATTCTATCGGTTGAATAGAGTGGGAGTGTGAGCCTAGTATGATGTCGACGCCAAGGGAGTTCATCATCATTGCTAAATCTTTGTCAGTTTCTTTAGGTGTATAAGTAAACTCTGTTCCCCAGTGCATTATGACTATTAGACAGTCGACTTCTTCACGAAGTGTCATTATTTCTTCCTTCATCTTCGTAATCATTTCTTCATCATCACCATCAGGATTGCGATACAAACCGATAGTATCTCTTAAGTCAGATGGTACCTTAGTATTAGTACCATATGTATAAGCAAGAAAACCAAATTTAATACCATTTATTTCTTTTATATTTTGAGTAACATCTCTTTCACCAGTTTTAAATGTTCCTACTGTCAATATATCTGAGTTATTTTTAAAAAAATCGATAGTCGATATTCGCCCTTCATATCCTCTATCATTAGAGTGATTATTAGCAGTAGATAAGACATCCATCCCAAGGGAAATAATCGATTCACCAACACTAGGTGGAGCACAAAAACTATAACCAGTTCCACTAACTTTCAAATTTTCATTTCCTATGACGACTTCCATATTACCGATAGATAAATCGTCTTCTTGAAAGTAGTGTTTTACTTTATTAAAATATAATTCAGTATCGTCACCACTTTCTAAGGCTTTGTAGTACGGTTCTTCATATAAAAAATCCCCGACGAGAGTAAGACTCACTTCCTTAGTTTCTTCTTTTTCATTTTCTTTAGTAAGTACACCTGATTCCTCTTTTATATGACTTCCAATCGTCTTATAATTTAGAATTATTAAAAATATTAAAATAATAATGGCAAGTATTAATAATATTTTATTTTTCCACTTCATTTTATCACTTCCATATATATGATAACATAAAAAAATATATTTACAAAACAAAACCAAACTCTAGATTTAGTTTGGTATTTGCAAAGTATCACCTATCAAGATAATATTGGTCGATAGATTATTTAACTTTTTAATGTCTTCCACAGTCGTATTAAATTCTTTTGCTATCTTGTATAGAGAGTCTCCCTTTTTAACTGTATAAATAATATTCGTAGTTGGTACGAGTAATACTTGACCTATCAATAGAGTATTTGAAGTTAAGTTATTGATACTCTTTAAATTATCGATGGTCGTACCATAAGTATTTGCTATCTTCCATAGTGAATCACCTTTTTTGACTGTATAATTAGTACTTGTCGATAAACCTGTTGGAATATTTAGAGTTTGTCCGACTAATAGAACACTAGACGTAAGATTATTTAAAGAGATTAGTTCGTTTACTGTCGTATTATAGTTTTTAGCTATCTTCCATAAGGTATCACCCGATTTAACTACATAAGTAGAGGTATCGATATTTAAGATATTTTCTCCTGTCTTAGTGTATATAATAGCATTGATGACGGCATCGACATACTTCTTATAATTACTTTTTATTTTATTTAAGTCATCTGAATTGCTAATAAAACCGTATTCGATGATCAGAGGTTCTGTTATACCAGTATTTCTATGGATAAAATAGTAGTCTTGATTAGGATTACTAGGAAGACTCTTTTGAAATACTCTTCTCGTACGCATTCCAGCATTACCTAATGCATTAAGAATATTTTCAGCAAGTGTCTTATCATTTCTCAAGGCATATAT
>CAZIUY010000022.1:0-7931 GCA_964542625.1 uncultured Muribaculaceae bacterium
TTTGGTAAAAAGAAACGTATACATGAAGGTAAACCTTTAGAGTGTCTAGGTATATTCGATTATAATAGTGTCCAATTAAATAAGAGAATCGTCTCAGAACTATTCTATGAATTTAGAGAATTACCTATAGGAAAAGGACGTAATATTATTGGATTTAAGAACTGTGAATCTAATATTGTCAATAATACTAATGAAAGATTATTTAGATTTTCTGATAGTATTAGATATAAAAATTTCTATGGTATGATGTTCTTTGGACCAGTACTAATTAGAAATCCCTACTTTACTGATTATATTTTAAAGAAATTATTTGATGCTAAAGGATATAAATATGAGTGTAATGATGATTCTATCGAATATACTGCTTATCACGAGTATGTCAAAAACTTTATCATGAAAGAAAACTGGGACTAGTACTTTCTAGTCTTTTTTGTTATAATTTTTATAGTAGGAAGTGAGAATATGAAACCTGTACATATAGTTACAGATTATAGTAACATTAGTGAATTAGTGTTGATGCCAGGAGACCCTTTGAGGGCTAAATATATAGCAGAAAACTTTTTAGAAGATTCTATCTTAGTAAATGATGTTAGGAATATGCTCGGATATACAGGAGTTTATAAAGGTATTAAAATTACTGTCATTGGTTCGGGAATGGGTATACCATCTATCGGTATATATGCAGATGAGCTTGCCAAGTTTTATGGAGTTAAGAGAATCATTCGTATTGGTAGTGCTGGTAGTCTCGATAAACTAGTAGAAGTTAGAGATATCGTCGTCGCCGAGTCGTCTAAGAGTTTATCTAATTTTGCTCTAGCATATGATGGCGATGAAGAACATGAAAAGAGTGCTAGTCCTAACTTACTAGAAAATATAAGAGCATCGATTACACCTGGTATAAGAGTACATTTTGGTTTAGTTATAACGAGTGATGCTTTCGATGTTTATTCTGGTGGTGGCGATAAAGAATTAGAACGCTTAGCCGCGGTTAACCCACTTGCTAGTGAGATGGAAACATTTGGATTATATAAAATTGGCGAAGTAAACGACATAGAGGTTGCCAGTATACTCACTATAACTAATAGTAAATTCATGCCAGATAAAGATCTCTCTAGTAAAGAGCGAGAGAGATCTTTAGATGAAATGATTACTTTAGCATTGGAGGCTATTATTAAATGAAAAAATATGAGAGTTTAAAAAAAGTGGAATTACACGTCCACTTAGATGGATCACTTAATCCCGAACGCGTATCTAGATGGACGAGAAGAGATTTAAAAGATGTCAAAAAAGATTTAATCTTAGATACGAAAGGTAATTTAGGTCATTACCTAGAAATGTTTTCTTATCCTATTAGTTTATTACAGACGAAGACGAGACTTATCGATGCAGGAGAAGCATTATGTAATGATTTAATAGAAGATGGTGTTATTTATGCAGAAATTAGATTCGATCCCCTATCACATATCGAAAAGGGTTTACAAATCGATGAAGTAGTCGAATATGTCTTAGAAGGAATTAGAAAAACTAATTTAAAATGTAATTTAATATTATGTATGAAAAGAGAAAGAGATGAAGATAGTAATAAGAAGGTTATCGATGTTGCTAAGAGGTTTATTACTAAGGGAGTCGTCGCTATCGACTTAGCAGGAGATGAAGAATTATATCCTCTAAAGAATTTTAAAAACTTATTTGAATATGCGAAAGAACAAGATATTCCTTTCGTCATTCATGCTGGCGAAGCCGCTGGACCAGAAGAAATTAAAACAGCCATATCTTATGGTGCTAAACGTATTGGTCATGGCATTAGTGCTATAAAGAGTTTTGAAGTCATGGAAAAACTAAAGAAAAAAGACATACCATTAGAAGTATGCGTCTCTTCTAATATGACATTGAATTTATTCGATAGTTATACTCTTCATCCAATCGCAAGACTAATAGACTCTGGAGTACCCGTAACGATCAATACTGATAATAGAACAGTAGTTAATACGACTTTAACAGATGAATATAATAATTTAAATAAATATTTTGGATTAGGTGTATTAGACTTTAATAGGATGAATACTTGTGCTATAGAACATTCTTTCTTGAGTAGGGAAGAAAAAAAAGAACTATTAAAGAAAATATAATATTAATTTTTCTTTAAGTTCTTAATTATCTCATAAACTTGATTCCAATCTTTAGCATGATATTTAAAGGTATCAAGAAATTTATTATAATTACTATCGAAGATGATAACGTTAGTTACTTTACTTAAGCTCTTGATATTACGAGGTGAATCTTCGATAAATATATCTATCTTATTATCTATAGAAGACTCTACTTTAGGGTCTTTTGTTTCGATATATTCATCAAAATAAATATCATTATCATTTAAGAATCTAAGTGTCGAATTAGTTAAATCTTCCTTCGTCTTAAAGCCATATTGGGGATAAAATACTCGTGAAGTTATGATGTATATTTTATTACCATCTTCATGTAATTTGTGAGTAATACGACTAGCGTCGTCTCTTGGTATAATCGAGTTGACATACTGATAGAAATACTTATCCCAAAAAGTATCACACTCTTTTTTAGAAACTTTAAAACGCTCATCGACATCATAACCAGTTTTATCTAAAACTTCATATCCAAAATATTCTCGACCAAATTCATCTTCGAATGCTTCCATATCGGTAAGTACACCATCTATATCGATTGCTATTTTCATAAACACTTAAAAATAGACTATTTTTGAAGCCTATTTATCTCCCTCATCATTTGATTTATTTGTTTTTGACTAGGTTTTCTACCCATTCCACTCATCAAAGTTTCTATCATCTTCTCATTGATCGGTGGATTATCAGTCAAGTATTTTTTCATGATGTGTCTAGCGACTAAGAAACCTATTATGATACCTACTATCAAGCCTATTATAATCATCAATATATCATGTAGCATATTTTTTCCATCTCCTCGATTAAAATTATACTAAAAATTAGAGATTATGACAACTACAAAAATGATTATTATTGTGAATCAATTTAAAAAATGTTAGAATATTTATGCTTTAATGAAAGAGCACAAAAAGGAGGATATTTAATTGAATAATGAATCATTATTTACTGGGTGTTTACCAAATACATTGAGTCAAGAAGAATTGTATTCATATTTTGAAAAAATGAAATCAGGGGATAAAAGAGCAAGAGAGATTATTATTACACATAACATAAAACTCGTCTTATATAGGATTGAAAAAAGATTTAATGATGTACCCTATGACAAACAAGAATTAGCATCAGTCGGTCTGATAGGATTAATAAACAGTGTCGATAATTTTGATACTTCCAAACAATTACAATTTTCGACATATGCAATTAAATGTATAGATAATGCAATCTTACGTTTCTTAAGTAATAGTGAAATGGATTTATATGTCGATAGTATCAATAGACCTATCCGAGCCGATACAGATGGACGAGAATTACGACTAGAAGATATTTTAGTCGATAAAAATGAGGACATAGTAAGTAATTACGAACGTAAAGAAACAATCAGTATCATTAAAAGAATAGTCGATGAATTACCAGAACGAGATAAAGAAATAGTTACTTTATATTTTGGATTTATAGGCGATAGGCGTTTTAGTATATTAGAGATTGCTAACTGTCTTGGTATTTCTAGACAATATGTTTTGATATTATTAAAACAAATACTAAAGAATATAAAAGAAAGATTAATAAAAGAAGGCATCTTACCACAAAATTGTACTAAAGAAAAAGTAACTAAATATTCTCGTACTAAAAAACCTTCACTACGCTTACCGAGTATATATGAATATTTTAAAGATTATACTAAAGAAGAAATCGATGATGCCATATCAAAACTAACGGACAAAGAAAAAGAGCTAATTCATTTAAGATATGGTGAAGACTTAGATAACCCTACTACGAGTCCAAATTGGACGAAAGAGGCACATATGGAGTTTTATAAACATTTAATACCCAAGATGAGGGTATTACTCATCGATCCTATTCGTAAACCTAAAGGAAAAACGATATATGAATACTTTAGTGATTACACCAAGTCAGAAGTCGACGAAGTCATTGCCATGTTAACAGATGAAGAAAGAGAGCTAATGACATTAAAATATGGAAAAAACTTAGATACATATATTGCCAAACCAGGTTGGACACCAGAAATGTCTTATAAATTCTCTGGACTTTTAAGACCAAAGATGAAAAGGTTATTACTTAAACTAAGACGTAATAAATTAAATCAAGAAGATAATACTCCATCACCTGCGATACCGAGTGATGATATAGATTTTATAAGTACTCCAGGATTTAAAAGATATATATCTTCACTAGCACCAAGAGATTCTCTTATTATTATATTAAAGTATGGTCTTAGAGGTAAGTCTTTTTCGGTAGAAAGTATTTCCGAATACTTAATGATCGAAGAAGAGGAAGTTAGAGAAACTATTAAGAGAGTTTTATTAGGTTATAAAGAACAACTTTCCAAAGGAGAAAAAGAGTTAGATAACCATTCTTATTGCATACAACCTATAGATAATAATTAAATATATAAGTCTAGTAAAGATATTAGACTTTTTTTATGATAACCAAAAATAATCTTTTTCATAAAAGTCGATGACAAAGAGATTAGGAAATACTTTTAAAGTCTTAAAAAATACAGGGTTATTAAGTGAACTTTTAAGCTTTAAGTAAGTCTTATGAATAGTTAATTTCGATGTCTCATCTGTATAATAATTATTGATGAGATGATGATTATTAAACTTCGTATAATAATCACTACTTCTTAAAGTATTAAATATAGATATATTTAAAGATTTGACATCGAAATTAGTACATACTTCATCATATAGCCTGAGAGCTAAAGAAATATCTCTTTTATCCATCGAATGTATATTATCGAGTGCTAAATATAAATTATAAGGTTTATCTTTAGTTATAATTTTAAACTCTCTATTTATCTTAAAGATATAAAATGTTCTCATGTTATCACCAAAAAAATCATATCAAATTAGATATGACTTTATTGTCGAATTATAGGATATCAGAAAACTTTTTATCTTCTAAAGTAATACGTTCTACTACTTCGTTTTTAATGGCAGTATCTATTAGAGTTTCCCAATCGATTAAACTCTCATACTCTTTAGATAAAGATAAACTAGGATTGATGACTGGATGCTCTGGCACAAAAATAGTACAACAATCTTCATAAGGTAAAATACTTACATCATATGTCTTAATTTCTTTGGCAATATCTATTATTTCTAATTTATCTAAGCAAGCGACTGGTCTTATGACTGGTATATCGACTACTTCATTGATGACGGACATACTAGTTAGAGTCTGACTGGCTACTTGTCCAATCGATTCACCATTGATGATAATCAAATCCTTATTTTTCTTGGCAACAATCTCCGCTATTCGATACATCATACGACGCATTATCGTTATTAAGTATTCTTTAGGAATATTCTTGTAAATAGATTCTTGTATTTCTGTAAAATTGATGATATGAAGTTTGATATAACCAGAATATTTAGATAATATTTTAGATAAATTTCTAACTTTCTCTAAAGCAGCCGTACTCGTATGAGGTGGACTTTCAAAATAAATAGCTTCTATTCTAACTCCCCTTTTGATAGCAAGATAGCCCGCAACGGGAGAATCGATTCCCCCAGAAAGCATGAGTAACCCCTTTCCTTGAACACCTACTGGATAACCATTTAAGCCACTTATACTTTCAAAATAGATATAGGATTTATTCATTCTAACTTCGATATTTATTGTGACATCAGGGTCATGAACATCTACTTTAAAGTTATACTTTTCTACTATACTAGAGCCTATCATAGAGCTTATTTCCATACTCGTTAGAGGATATTCTTTATAACTTCTCTTAGTGACGACTTTAAAAGAAGTAATATCTTTACCTTCGAGGATATTTAATACTTCACGCTCGATATTATCTAGTGAATTATCATCTAATTCGTAACCTAAATCTATCTCGTGAATACCAAATACATACGAGAGTCTATCTTTAATCGTCTCTAAATCAGAACCAAAGATAAACATTCGACCATTATCATATTCGATAGAGTATTCTAAATTCTTGAGGGAATTTTCTATATTCGTCTTTAGTGTCTTTATAAAGAAGTTAATATTACCTTTCTTAGTCGATAACTCACCATACTTGATGATTATGAGTTTTCTCATTTCTCTTCACCTAATTCTAATAGTTGGTTATAGATGATATCGAATGAATATAAGAATTTATTAATATCATCGAAACTAGTAAGATGTGATAGACATATACGCAAAGATGTATTAGCTCTTAATTCATCAGAGTATATTGCCATGATAGTAGAACTCGTCTTACCCTTAGAACAAGCTGTATTAGATCCTATATAAATATCTCGTTTTTCGAGAGCATGAATCATCGTCTCAGGACGAATAGACATGATGCTAATATTATAAATATGAGGTATCGAATAATTTGTCTTATTTATCATAATTTTAGGATACTTTTTGATAGTAGCATTTATCTTTTCGTTTAGTAATTTGACGACTGATTCGTTCTTATTTAGATTCGTAATAGCAAGTCTTAAAGCTTTAGAAAAAGCGACTATCAAAGGTAGTGATGGTGTACCACTACGAAGAGAATCTTTATCCCCATGAATGAGTGGTTCGATATTTACTTTTTCACTCTTATAGAGCATACCTATTCCTTTTGGTCCATAAATCTTATGACTAGAAATAGATGCCATATCGACATCATGTAAGTTAATACTTACCTTCCCTACGGCTTGCGTCATATCACTATGAAAGATAGTATCTTCATTTTGTTTTTTGATGATTTGTCTTAAAGTCTTTAGTGGTTGTCTAATTCCTAATTCACTATTGACTGCGACTATCGAAACTAGTATAGTATCACTCTTAACTTTTTTTCTTAAATCTTCAAAATCGACTAAACCTTCGGTATCATTATCGACATAAGTTATCGTAAACCCTAAAGTACTTAAATAATCACATATTCCATAAATAGATGGATGTTCTAACTTAGATACGACTATATTCTTACCTCTCTTAGCATTCTTTAAACAATATCCTATGAGGGCCAGATTATTAGCTTCTGTTGCTCCACTCGTATAGATAATTTCATTTGTCTTGATATCTAAAACTTCCCCTATCTGTTTAGTAGCGCTAACTAATAATTCTTGAGACTTTTCACCTAGTGAATGAAGGGAATTAGGGTTCCCAATATAATCCTTAGTAACTTTTATATAACTATCTAATACTTCCTTACTAACGGGAGTTGTCGCCGAATAATCTAAATATATCACTTCTAATCACCTACTATCATTAGTATATCATAAAAAATCTTTTTAACAAGAAAAACATCATACTAAAAAAGTCGATCATTCATCTAAATAACTTGCTATTATTTTATATATTTCTAATTTACCTTTTTTATTGATGCTAGAAAAATAAACAATATCATCACCATCTTCTAGCTTGATAGTTTCATTGATAATTTTCATCTGTTTATCTCGAGACTTCATGTTTACTTTATCGAACTTAGTCGCGACTATAGTAACCGGTATTTTATAATACTTTAGGTAATTATACATCAAACAATCATCTTCAGATGGTTTTATTCTAAAGTCTATCAGAAGAAATACTCTCTTTAAAGTATATCTCGTCTTCAAATAATCTTCGATCATGAGTCCAAACTTTTTTTGAGTCGGTTTATCTACTTTAGCATAACCATATCCAGGGACATCTACTAAATAAAATGATGAATTAATAAAGTAGAAGTTCAAGGTCTGTGTTTTACCTGGTGTACTCGAAGTATGAGCATAATTTTTCTTATTGATGATAGTATTTATAAAACTACTTTTCCCGACATTACTTTTACCT
>CAZIUY010000023.1:0-7921 GCA_964542625.1 uncultured Muribaculaceae bacterium
TCTTTAAAATTATATACACCATATAGAAAATAAATTTGTGTATTTTAAAACTAGATAATTAATCTAGTTCCTTAAGTATATATTCATCAGTACCTATTCCTAAATCTTTAGCCGCTTCGATGATGTGTTCTCCTTGGCGACTTTCTATTCGTTCTAAGAGATGATTCTTGCCTTCGAAGTTAGAATTTCGTATTAAATCGATACACGCTCTATCTATGGCAACAGGGTCTAATGATGCTAATATTCCGACATCGGGAATACATGGATCTTCTGCGGTTTTACAGCAATCACAATCTACTGATATATTACACATGACATTGATGTATGCTATTTTGTTTTGAAATAATTTTACGATACTAGAAGCCGCATCTGCCATAGCCTCGATAAAATCTCTTTGACTTGCTAAATTATCCCAAAGTATGTTTTGATCTAAAGTAAAACCAGCAGAATGTATCCATGACTTTCCCTGAGAAGAAGCACAACCTATCGAAAGTTGTTTTAATGCCCCACCAAAGCCACCCATTGGATGACCTTTAAAGTGAGATAATACTAACATAGAGTCATACTTCGTAATATTCTTGCCAACATAGTTTTCTTTTATTACTTTACCATTCGGTATATTCAAAACTAAGTCTGGACCTGTTTCATCTAATAAATCGAAATCATACATTTGCCAGCCATGACTGGCAATTATCTTTAAGTGCTTTTCTGTAGAATTTCTTTCACCCTTGTATGCTGTATTACATTCGACGATGGTACCACCGACATAATCGATGATATCACTCATAAATTCAGGACGCAAATAATTTTGATTACCTGCCTCTCCAGAATGGACTTTGATGGCAACTTTGCCTGGTAAATTTATTCCTAATTCTTTATATATTCTTACTAAGTTTTGTTTTGTAATATCTTTTATAAAGTAAACTATAGATTTTTGCATAATTATATCCTTTCTATTATATTATTGCCGATGTACTAATACCAAATGGAAGTCCAGATACATATAGAAGTATCAATATAGTAATCCAAATAATCGTAGTTATACCTGAATATGGCATGATATATTTTATAGAACCAACTAAAGAAGTCGGGTGTTCTTCATCACTATAATTATCTAAGAATGCTAAGTAAATGACGAAATAAGCCATAATAGGTGTTAGACCATAAGCAACACACTCACTTGCTCTAAATACTAGCTGTGCAAACTCCGCGGTCAAGCCAGAGTTCATAAAGGTAGGAACGAGTACACCACTTAAGATAGACCACGCTGCAACAGGAGAAGGATATACCAAAGTAGCAATAATACAAACTATAAATGAAAGAATTATTAAGACTAATCCTGTTGCTTCCGTCTTGGATATAAATTCTCCTAGTAAAGCAACGAGGGTAGTACCAATGTCTGTTGCTTTATATATGGATATAAAAGTAGATGCGAAGAAGATTAAGACTAATGTCTTTCCAATTTCATCTAGTGAATGACCTAAAAAGTTACAAACATCACGGTTATTCTTTATCGTATGAGCTCCTATTCCATAAAATAATCCACATAGGAAGAAGAACAGAGTTACGACGAAGACGAATCCTTGATTGAAGAAAGAATTATATCCAAATAGTTTATCGATATATAGGGTTTGACTATAATCTAAGAGATTACCTGATAATGGTAAACCAGGAATGATGTTATAGACGAAGATGAGTATATATATTATACCGACAGTAAGACTAAATAGTAATCCTCTTTTTTTCTTTCTATCGAGATAAAATGGTTCTGCTCCATCGTCTTTATAACCCAATTTAGGGACGATTATTTTTTCTGTTACGAGAGCAACTACGAAGCCCATAGCAATAGTCATCAAAAACATTACTATAATATAAGCAAAGTTACTTATCGTATATGTAGTATCGAGAGAAAGTGCTGCTAGACGTGTATAATCTAATAAGGATGCATCGATCGAATTCATAAATAGGTTGATGCCTGTTCCACAGGTAAGACCTGCAAAGGCGAGGATAACACCGGCTAATGGGTTCCTATGACCATATTTAAAGAATAATGCACATATAGGAATAAATATTATATAACTTATATCCCCCATGATACTAGAAAGTATCGTTATAAAGGATAAGACTAATGTTACACCAAACTTACTAGAGTTTTTAGTAACGAGAGTAAAGAAAGCTTCGAGGAATCCACTCTTATCCATGATTCCTATTCCAATTAGAATAATTATTAGGTTGATTAGTGGTGCAAAACTTGCAAAGTTAGATACAGTCGTCCTAAAGATCGTCTTAAGGCCAGATAGATTAAATAACGAACTAACCATGACACTCGTCGAATCGAGATTACCTCTTACAGTATTAATGGAATTATATGAGGCAGATAAACCAATAGAACCTAGTATTCCACTCAGTATTATCGTAATTATAATTAGTACGATAAAAGCCATAATGGGATGGAGAACAACGCGTTTCTTTTTACGCATCTTGATTCACCACTTTCTTTTTCATCTTTTTCATAAATTCTAATCTATCCATCATTATTTCATGATTACAAACTGTACATTTTAGCTTGATATCTACACCTAAGCGTGTAACTAACCATGTTTTAGAACCACAAGCGTGAGGCTTTTTCATTTCGATGGTATCATATAAATTTATATCAGTTTTCATGGTTATACACCTCGAGTTGATTATATGGTATTTTAATATTATTTTGATCGAACTTTATTTTGATGAGTCTTAGAACATCTCTCTTGTATCCCCAAATTTTTCCTGGACTACAGTATATTCTTATACCATAATCGATGCACGAATCATTTAAGGCAGTTATACCAATATATGATGTATCTTTCTTGACTGTTTCCCAAGAACGAACTTCTTTGATTATTTCCTCGATGACGCTCTCTACTTTTTCGACTTCCATCTCGTATGAAGCTGGGGCTATTATGAGTGCTGAGGCTGTCTTTTGGGATAGATTAGTAATTTCGGAAATATTTCTATTTGCAACTATCAAGACTTCACCATCGGCATTTTGTATTTTGGTAGAACGTAATCCAAATTCGATAACAGTTCCGAAAAAGTCATTATATTTTATATAATCTCCGACGACATAATAGTTATCCATTATTATAGAAGCACCAGCGATTATATCTTTTAATGAGTCTTGAAGAGCAAGAGCACCGACAGCACTTGCTACTCCTAAACTGGCTACTAAAGATGTCACATTGACGCCAAATAAATCTAGGATGACTATAACTACTATGAGGCATATTATGACTTTAACTACTGTCTTAAATAGTTCGATGACTGTCTTTCTTCTTTTTTTCTCAAATTCTGATTTACTCTTATTTAAAATTTTATTCGATATTACTTTAATTAATAAAAAAGCGACGTACATTAAAAGGAGAGTTATTACTGTACCGATTGTCTCTTTTCTCAATATAAAGTTTAATATAGCTTTCACTAATAATCACCATCCACGTCTATGTTGATAATTTCTAGTATTCTTTCTAAGTCTTCATCACTATCAAAAGGTATAGTTACTTTTTTTGATGAAATGGTAACACGTGTTCCAATTTTTTCACGCATGGCATTTTCATAAACAGCGTACACTCTATTTAGAGGTACTACTCTTTCGACTTTATGTTTTTTTCTAACCTCTTCCCCTTTAGAAATAGCTTCTAGTTCTCTAACACTCATGCCATTATTCACTATTTTATAAGCTAGACTAATTACATAATCTTTATCTTCCATCTTCGAAAGAATTTTAGCATGGGCCATAGATATTTTTTTCTCGGCGATGAGATTCTTTACTTCTTCAGGAAGATTTACGAGTCCTAAGACATTGGTTATATAACTACGACTTTTAGAAACTTTCTTAGCTAGTTCTTCTTGCGTTATAAATGTATGTTTGATGATAGTATCATAAGCTTCTGCTTCTTCGATAGGAGTTAAATCTTCTCTTTGTATATTTTCTAGTAATGCTACTTCTAACATCTCTTCATCTGTAAAATCTTTAATTATAGCAGGTATATCAGTGTATCCTGCAGCCCTGGCAGCTTTACAACGCCTTTCACCAGCTACTAATTCATATCCCTTAATACTTTTCTTAACTATAATTGGTTGAAATAATCCATGTTCTTTAATACTATCTGCTAGTTCATCTAATTTTTCCTGATCGAATATTCTTCTCGGTTGAAATGGATTACTCCTTATTTCATCTATAGGAATATTTTTAATATCTTTATCTGGTGTCGAAGAAATAATTTCTTGTTCTACATTATCGAAGTTGATATTCTCATTATTGAATAGTTGTTCTAATCCTTTACCTAGGGCTTTTCTTTTAGTTTCCATCGCGTTCTATGACCTCCTTAGCCAAATTAAAATATGCTTCCGTTGCTCTACATAATGCGTCGTACTCACAAATTGGTTTACCATAACTTGGAGCTTCCACTAGTCGTACTGACCGGGGAATTATCGTATTGAATACTTTAGTACCAAAATACTTACGTACTTCTTCTGCGACTTCCAAACCTAAATTAGTTCTAGAATCGAGCATCGTCAGTAATACACCTTCCATCTCTAATGTATGATCTAATTTATTTTGAGTCATGATAATAGTATTTAATAGTTGTGATAGACCTTCTAAGGCATAAAATTCACACTGGACTGGTATTAAAAACGAATTAGACGCGACTAAGGCATTCATCGTACTTAATCCTAGAGAAGGTGGACAATCGATGATGACATATTCATAATCGTCCCTGATAGTAATAAGTGCATTTTTTAGTTGTTCGTTCTTTTTAAAATCAGCATCGTTATACTCTTTTTGAATGAGTTCCATATCTAACCCAGCTAAATTGATAGAAGAAGGTAATATCGAAAGTTTAGTAAACCTCGTCTTGATAATTGCATCTTCTACACTACAATGTCCTGTTAGAACATCATATATACTATACTTCGTTGCACCTTTATCGACTCCAAGACCTGTCGTAGCGTTTCCTTGTGAATCAAGATCGATTAGTAAAATTCTTTTACCGAGTTTCCCTAAAGACGCGGCTAAGTTTATACTAGTCGTCGTCTTCCCAACTCCACCTTTTTGATTAACTAAAGATATTATGTTTGTCACTTGTACCACACCTCATTTTGATTAATTCTAACTTATTTTAACATATTTATAATCTGTTGTAAAATTAAAGTTCATAATTTTTGGAATATAAAATTATTTGTAATTGAAAAGACGAATTTATTTATCTTCGTCTTTATGACTAGTTTTAGTCTTTCCTTTTGATGAAGTTGTATCGTCTATAGTTTGAATTTCCGCATCTTCTGTATCGATAGTGTACTTAGAAATCTTACCAGTTGCGACTAGTTCATCGATTTCTTCTTTAGTAATCGTTTCATGCTCCATCAATGTATCGCTTATTAGACGAACGAGATTTTCATTATCTTTGATAATCTTTTTGGCATCTTTATAACAAGCATCGACTATCTTTCTAACCTCTGTATCTATTTCTAATGCAACCTGATCAGAGAAGTTCTTAGCCTTATCGTAATCTCTTCCTAAGAAGACGTTACCTTGCTTAGTTTCGAGAGTTACTGGACCTAAATCACTCATACCATATTCTGTGACCATCGCTCTAGCAATCTTAGTCGCTTTAGAAAAATCGTCAGATGCACCTGTCGAGATTTCTCCGAATAAAAGTTCTTCACTAACTCTTCCTCCGAGCAAACCAGTAATTTGTGCTAGTAATTCTTTCTTAGTTGCTAAACTCATGTGTTCTTCTTTTGGTAGCATCATCGTATAACCACCAGCCACTCCTCTTGGAATGATAGTAATCTTATGGACTACTTGAGCATCTTCTAACTTCAAACCGATGACGGCATGACCTGCTTCATGAAGACTCACTAATAGTTTTTCTTTATCTGTTATTTTACGTGATACTTTAGCAGGACCCATCAATACACGATCTGTTGCTTCATCGATTTCTTCCATCGAAATTGCTGATTTATTTCTTCTAACGGCTAATAATGCAGCTTCATTTAATAAGTTTTCCAAATCTGCTCCACTAAAGCCTGGTGTACGCTTAGAAATATTTTTAAGATTGACATCGTCCTTAAACTTTTTATTTTTAGCGTGTACTTTCAAAATCTGTTCACGTTCATCGGCATCTGGATAATTGACGGTTACTTGTCTATCGAATCTACCTGGACGAAGAAGTGCAGGGTCGAGGACGTCTGGTCTATTCGTCGCAGCGATGATGATGATTCCCTCGTTAGCACCAAACCCATCCATTTCTGTTAGTAATTGGTTGAGTGTCTGTTCACGTTCATCATGTCCACCACCGATACCGGTTCCTCTTTGACGACCGACTGCGTCTATTTCATCGATGAAAATCAAACATGGTGCATTATGTTTAGCTTCTTTAAACATATCTCTCACACGGCTGGCACCGACACCGACGAATAATTCGACGAAGTCTGAGCCACTTATATAATAAAATGGTACATTAGCCTCACCTGCGACAGCTTTAGCAAGAAGTGTCTTACCTGTTCCTGGAGGACCTACTAAGAGGACACCCTTAGGAATACGTGCACCTAACTTTTGGAACTTCTTAGGATTCTTCAAGAAGTCGATTAATTCTCTTACTTCTTCTTTTTCTTCTTTTAGTCCCGCAACATCGGTAAACTTCGTCTGTCCACCATCGGCATTTAGTTTGGCAGTACTTCTTCCAAAATCCATCGATTTAGTTCCACCGTTAGCCACTTTTGAAAATACATAGAAAGCTAATACTACTAAGAGTATAGTAGGAACTACATTGATGAGAATCGTCAAGAACATAGAGTTTCCTGGATCTTTATTAGTTTCGACCTTAAACTCCATAGAGTCAGCGTAAGAAAGTATCTTTTCCATTATTGCTTCGGAATAAGGTACATCTACCTCGAAACTTTCGGTATTAGAATAACTATTCAGTTTCCCTTCGATAATATAAATACTAGAAGCCGTGTCGGGTGTTATTTCGATACTCTCGACTTCTCCTTTTGTAATCGAATCTATGAATTCATCGTAGGACATTTCATGTGTAACATATTTAGAAGCACTATAATAGAATATTGCTACACACATAATAATAATTAAAATACCATACATTACGAATGATTTTACCATACTATTCGTGTTATTTTTTTTCATTTATTTTTTCCCTTCCTTTGTGTACCTAAGTATTATATCATATTTTTCGGAAATTTCATTATCAAATTTACTTTTCTTGATGCCTGGTAACCATAATATGTTATTTTCATCATCAGTGAGGATTGGATACGTATCTCTTTCCATTGGTAAAACCTTCTCATCGATCATTATTTTTTTAATCGATTTAGAACCATTTAAGTTTTTAATATACATCTTATCTTTAGGTAATCGTGACCTTACGTGGAGGGGTAGTTTTACTTGTAGAGAGTCTAAGTGTATTTCATAATTAGAATTATCTATCGGTTTATCGATTATTTCTATCTTACTAGCATTTGGTAATGAAAGTACATCTGATAATATATAATCATATGGTTCATAACTTCTTTCTTCTTTCATAAAACATAAGTATTTATATTCTTTGATAGCAATTAACCCATTGGGTAAGTTAATTTTACTGTTTTGTCTTTTTTTAGTAAGTAAGATGATATTGTTTATATGATTCTTTTTAATTTTATTTAACTCATCTCTATAAATATTTTTTAAAATATATTCTAATTCTTTTTTTTGTATAAATTCGTCTAAATTTAAAAAGCTAGTAAGATCTATTTTATTATCTTTAAAGTTTTGTTCTATAGAAAGAAGTACCTCTTTATCGATATAATTACAGGCTGATTCTAGCTCTTCAGAAAATTCTAAATATTTTTCATGAATATTTTTGTTTTCTTCTTTTAA
>CAZIUY010000024.1:0-7838 GCA_964542625.1 uncultured Muribaculaceae bacterium
TAAGTATTTGGGTAAATTTAGTGAGCGTTATAATTGCATTAGAAGTAGGTAAATATATTTTATCATTATCTTCATAAAAGTAAGCGATTAAAGTAGATGTATTATTCTTAACAATAATCTTATACGGTTCAGTTACACTTAAATTGGTATTATTAATTTTAACTAAATGTCCATCAATATAATCAATGTCTAAATTGCCTAAACTCGCTTTAATTTTTAATTTTTTCTTAAATTCACAAGGAAATTTTAATGTTTCTATGGTCGTTTTCGTGAGTTTCACCTCCCACAATCGAAAAAGCTCATAATATCAAATATTATGAACTCCTTATAAAATATAAGAAAAACACACCTTTTTATTAAAAGTGCGTGTATTAACCTCAATGGTGCTACAAGAGGGAATCGAACCCCCAACCTGCTGATTACGATTCAGCTGCTCTGCCAATTGAGCCATTGTAGCATTTAAAAGTGTATAAACACTTAAATTATATATTTTTAGTAGAGTCTAAGAGTAAATGTTTACTTCTAAAGACATTTTCTAAACCCTCTATAATAGATTTTAAACTATCTTGTGTATCACTTTTGTGAGTCTTATTAGATGAAAAGTAAGAAGACGCTAGTTCTACTAGTTTCGATACTGCAAATAATTCATTATCACTTAATTCGTCTCTATATAAAATAGAAATATTAGCAATCGTGAGAGTTCTATCTAACAAGTCTAGTGATTCCTCTTGAGTACTTTGTGCTTTTAGTCTATCGAATTCATAACTTAATTCTTCTATATGTGAATTTAAACTACTAATTGCATCCATAAAATTTTTACCTTTCTATATCAAATCTTGCAAAAATACCACATGGTAAAATTATATTTGAATCTTCTACTTTTATACCGAGTTCGTCTTTAATTATACTCCCGTGGTATTCTTGACCGACAGTCAAATTTAAGATATTTTCTAATGCACTCATGGATAATCCAGTAGTATAAGAATTAATTAAAAACATGATTGGATTATCTGATAAGAGTCTAGTTGCATCTTCTACCAAATTAAATAAATCATTTTCAATATTCCATACTTCACCACTAGTACCTCTTCCAAAGCTCGGAGGATCCATGATGATAATATCATACTTATTATTTCTTCTGATTTCTCTTTTGACGAACTTCTTGACATCATCGACGATATATCTAATAGGTCTATCTGATAAATTAGAAGAAGAAACATTTTCTTTTGCCCATTCTACCATACCTTTAGAAGAATCGACATGGACGACACTAGCACCCGCTGATAAGGCAGCAACACTTGCCCCACCAGTATAGGCAAATAAATTAAGTACTTTTATAGGACGATTAGCACTTTTAATTTTATCGATAATAATATCCCAATTATATGCTTGTTCTGGAAATAAACCAGTATGTTTAAATCCCATTAATTTTAAATTAAATGTTAGATTCTTATAGTGTATTAACCAGGATGAAGGAATTTGTTTTATATTCTCCCACAAGCCTCCACCTTTATTGCTCCTATGATATATAGCATCATACTCCCAATTAATATCCTTTTTACTAGACCAAATGATTGCTGGATCAGGTCTACATAATGTTAGACCATTCCAATCTTCTAACTTTTGACCGAGATTAGCATCTAGTAATCTATATTCTTTAAAATCTACCACTTGCATATAATTTTCAACTCCTGCGACTACCGAAGTGTCTTTCCTTAGTCATTATATCAAAATCATGAAAAGTTAACAATAGTTTTATTTTGTACTTTTCTTTTCTTGTTGTACTAAGGAATCTTGCAAATAAGAAATTGCTTCCGATTTTGCTTTTTCATTGATAGGAACTATAATTACTCTTATTTTGATAATAAATTGTTCTGCTCGATCTAAACCATTAGAAATATCCTCTAGTTCTTCCATCGTAAATGTCCTATTGACATTCGTTATTGCACTTTCGTATGATTTTATATAACTTATGATTAAATCACATAACTCGAGTGTAGAGGAATTCTCTTTATTATGAATTTCTTTTGCTTTATATAGTAAATATAAAGTATCTAAGTAATTAATATCATCACGAAGTCTACTTAACTTATAATCGACTTCTTCTTGTAAGTTAGACATCATATTTTCTATTTGAAAAGGTGATACATACCCATAAAGACTAGTCAAATTATCACTATATTGCGTTAGTAGAGTATTTAGTAAGTTTATCTCTCGATTATCAACTTCTTTATTAGATTTAAGTCTATTATAAACGTCGGCGATGGCATCACCTAGACTTGCAAATAAATCGACATCTACTACTTCAAATTCATCGAAATTATCGTAAATAAACTCACACATTGCACCATAACTTAAGAATATATCTTCATATCCTTTTAAGAAAGTATTCTTTTTAGCACTGACTTTGAGACTAGACAAAGTCTTAATTTTACTTTTTAAATCATGTATTTCCATATTCTAAACCCTACAAGAATTTTTCTATTTTCTTGTACTCTCCATTATCTAATTTAGTCTTACTGAGCTCATTAAATAGTTCTTTTTGATGTCTATCTAATTTGTTCGGTACAACTATATCTATTATAACATACATATCGCCTTTATTAAAGTTATTTGTACCAGCTAATCCTTTTCCACGTAATTTTAGTTTATCACCATTTTGAGTACCACTAGATATTTCTAAAATGACACTACCATATATAGTAGGAATCTCTTTCTTACATCCGAGTACTGCTTCAGTAATAGTTAGAGGTAAATGTAAGATGATATCATTATCTTCTCTCGTAAATATAGGGTGACTCTTGATGCTTATATCTATGTACATATCACCATCAGGTCCATGATTAATACCAGGCTCACCTTTACCAGACAGTCTAATTTGATCTTTATCGTTTACTCCCGCAGGAATATTTACTTCTAAAGTCTTATTTACTTTAATTCGTTTTTTACCTCGACACGTCGAACAGACTGTATCATATACTTTACCTGTACCATTACAAGCAGAACAGATACTTTTACTTTCGATGACGCCTAGAATCGTTCTCGATTGGGTAATGACGGACCCTCGACCATTACAGGCTCGACAAGTTCTAGGATTATGTCCACCCATACCATCACATTCTGGACACTTATCCATGATAGCAACCTCGATATTTCTTTTACAACCCTTGACGGCTTCCATAAAATCTAAACTCACTTTTACTAGTATATCACTACCTTTAGCGGAACTGGATTTACTTTTACTACCACCAAAACCAAAACCACCTAAGAAGTCACTGAATATATCATTTAAGTCGACATCGGCACTTTGGAAACCTCCAAAGCCACCAAAATCACCGAATCCACCGAATCCACCAGCATCAGATCCACCACCATCGAATGCGGCACTACCGAATTGGTCATATGTCTTACGTTTTTGTTCGTCACCTAAGACGCTATAAGCTTCTCCTATTTCTTTAAATTTCTCACTGGCTCCTGCTTCTTTATTGACATCAGGATGGTATTTTTTGGCGAGTTTTCTATAAGCACTCTTTATCTCATCTGCACTGGCGTTTTTATCGACACCTAGTACTTCATAATAATCTTTTTTAGCCATAATCGCTACTCCTTTTTGAATTTTTTATTTGAAGTGGAAACAGGTTCTAATTAACTTAGAACCCTTTCCTAATATATATTATTTTTCTTCGTAGTTTGCTTCTTTGACGTTATCGTCACTCGATTCACTAGAAGCATTTTGAGTATCATTTGCTTGTTTTGATGCCTCTTCATAAATTCTAGATGAAATACTTACTAGATTCTCTTGAAGTTTATCTTTACGAGACTTAATATCTTCGATATTATTCTTTTCGATTGCCTCTTTCAAATCCTTGATTCCACTTTCTAAGTCACTCTTTTCAGAATCACTTATCTTATCTTTTAAGTCTTCGATAGAACGTTCAGCTTGGAATACCATTTGGTCAGCATCATTTTTAATTTCTGCTTCTTCCTTACGTTTATCGTCTTCTTTCTTATTAGCCTCAGCCTCTCTCATCATCTTTTCTACTTCTTCATCAGTTAAATTAGTATTAGATGTTATCGTAATCGATTGTTCTTTATTAGTTCCTAAGTCTTTGGCTTTAACATTGACTATACCATTAGCATCGATATCGAATGTAACTTCGATTTGTGGAACACCACGTCTAGCTGGTAGGATATTTCCAAGTTGGAAGTTACCTAAAGTCTTATTATCGCTTGCCATTGGTCTTTCACCTTGTAAGACATGGACATCGACAGCAGGTTGATTATCGACAGCGGTAGAGAATATCTGTGATTTACTTGCGGGAATCGTCGTATTTCTAGGTATCAAGACAGTCATGACATTACCCATAGTTTCGATTCCTAGTGATAATGGAGTGACGTCTAATAATACTAAGTCATCTACTTCTCCAGTTAATACACCACCTTGAATGGCTGCACCCATGGCAACGACCTCATCAGGGTTGACACTCTTATTTGGTTCTTTACCGAGCTCATTTTTGACTAAGTCTTGAATATATGGAATACGAGTCGAACCTCCGACTAATACTACTTGATCGATATCTTTACTATCTAACTTAGCATCCTTTAGAGCCTTTCTAACTGGTTCGCGAGTACTTTCGAATAAATCGTGACATAAGTCTTCGAACTTAGCACGAGTTAAATCTAACTCTAAGTGTAATGGTCCATCACTACCTTGACTGATAAATGGTAAACTTATATGTGCACTAGTCATACCACTTAAGTCTTTCTTAGCTTTCTCACTAGCATCTTTAAGTCTTTGCATAGCCATCTTATCTTTAGATAAATCGATACCATTTTCTTTCTTGAATGTATCTACCAAATAATCCATTATCTCTTGGTCGAAGTCATCGCCACCTAGATGGTTATTACCACTAGTAGATTTAACTTCGAAGACACCATCACCGAGTTCGAGTATCGATACATCGAATGTACCACCACCTAAGTCATATACTAAAATAGTCTGTGACTTTTCTTGTTTATCGATACCATAAGCAAGTGCTGCGGCAGTTGGTTCGTTTATGATACGTTCGACTTCGAGTCCGGCAATCTTACCAGCATTCTTAGTCGCTTGTCTTTGGGCATCATTGAAGTATGCAGGAACAGTGATGACTGCCTTCGTTACCTTTTCTCCTAAATAAGCCTCGGCATCGCTCTTTAGTTTCATCAAAATTTTAGCACTTATCTCTTCTGGAGTATAAGATTTACCTTCGACTTCGACTTTCTCTTTAGTACCCATCTTTCTTTTGATAGAATAGATGGTATTATTAGGGTTCGAAATGGCACCACGTTTTGCTACTTCCCCTACTGTTTCCTCACCATTTTTAATTAATACGACTGATGGAGTTGTTCTAGCACCTTCTGGGTTTACTATAACGTGAGGTTCTCCACCCTCTAAAACTGATACGCAACTATTTGTCGTACCTAAGTCTATACCTATTATTTTACTCATATTTAATCATTCCTTTCAAATTTAATCGTTTACTTTGACCATCGCTGGTCTCAAAATTTTATCTTTATACATATACCCCTTTTGTAATACTTCTAAGACGACATGAGCAGGCTTTGTATCGTCATGTTCGACTAAGATTGCCTCCATGACTTTAGCATCGAACTCGAGTCCTTCACACTCGATTTCTGTAACCTCGTTGGACTTTAAAATATCTATCATATTAGTGTACATCATTTTGAATCCTTCTAGGAATTTACTCACCTCATCAGATAAATCATTATCGTCCATCTTGATAGCACGCTCGAAATTATCGACGATACCCACAAACTTTAATAGTAAGTCTTCATTACAGTATTTAAGTCTCAAGGCTGTTTCTTCTTCTTTACGTCTTTTAAAATTTATGACTTCGGCCTGAGCCCTAGCACACTTGTCCGTTAAATCTTTGACTTCCTCTTTTAACTTTTCTGCATCAGTTACTTTCGGACTTTTCTTTTTATCTTTATGCGTAGTCTCCTCTTTTTTTTCTTGTGTGGTCTTTACATTCTCTTCATTCTCCAAAACATTCACTACCTTTCTATTTGACTTTTTAAGAACTTTAACAGTGTTATTACTTTATCATATTCCATCCTGGTTGGTCCTATGATTGCAATCGTACCATCTTCACCATGAGCATGATAACCCATCTTCACTACGGTAACATCATTATCGATGTCACTTTCATCGCCAATATATATCTTTATACCTTCATCGTTCGATTCGATTTTCTTGACGATTTCATAATCGTCTAGTTTCTCCATTATCGACTTAACTTTATCGACATGATCGAACTCAGGCTGTTTTAAGATATTCATCCTACCACCGAAGAAGATATCTTGGTTATGTTCTGTAAAATCAGTGAAGACACTCTGAAACATATTATATACATCTTCGTATCTCTTGATGATTTCCGCGATGCGAGGTTTAATCTCGAACTCCATCTTACTAGGAACATCTTTAATTGGTGTATCGAGTAAATGCTTATTGATTATATCACACGCCTTGACGATTTCATTTATATCTATACCATCAGGGACGAACATCTGTTTATTCTCGACATGACCACTAGATACGACGACTAACGCGACTACTGAATGTTCGTCTATCGGGATAATATTTAATTGCTTCAAAGTATTATATTCTGACTCTCTACCTAAAACAATACTCGTATAATTAGTTATTTCACTGATTATTTCCATACACTCACGTATAGCATCGGATAAAACGAGCTCATTATTAGAGAAAATCGTCTGTAATTTAAGCATATCTTCCCCATTTAATTCACGAGGTTTCATTAAATTCTCACAATAGTACTTATATCCATCTTTAGAAGGAATCCTACCGCTAGAAGTATGTGTCTTTTCTAAGAATCCTAATTCTTCTAGAGAACTCATCTCATTACGGATAGTCGCACTAGAACATTTTAATTTTTCAACTAGTGCTTTAGAACCGACTGGTCTAGCGTCTTTAATATATTCTTCGACTATTTCTTTTAGTATGGAACACTGCCTATCATTCATCACTTCACCTCTTCTAACTTTTTAGCACTCACTATTAACAAGTGCTAAAAACATTATATGCTTTTTTATATCCAATGTCAAGCGGTAATTAACCCATGTGCTTCAATTTTTAATGATGATATTTGTCTTGTGCCTGTAATTATAATCTCTTGCGAACTTATGAATATGCTCACTAGATAATCCATTTGCATCGATTACTAAGTCTTCTATCTGGTAATAATCCATGATATCGCTTATTCTCTTTGCTAAGGATTCATCGACTTTATCGATACTATCTAAATACACATACAGTTTATCTTTCTTATATAATATATTCACACTGATTCACCCATCAATATAATATCAGAACTCATGAATTAATTTCTACTTATTCGACAATATATCCCTAAATATTTTGATTATAGACGGTAAGTCCATGCAGTGCTCTCGTCACGGCTATATAAAGTAGCTTGGCTTCTTCTTTAGTAAATGATTCTTTTAAATCTGTATAGACTATAATAGCATCGAACTCTAATCCTTTAGCATCATACACATTTAAAACCGTATCATCTGAAACGATATTCTCTATTCTTTTTACATCTAAATTATTTTTGACGATAATACCAATTTTAGTAAATCCCTTATCCTCATATATACGTATATCCTCTAGTAAATCGTTTAAATCTTCACTTTTCTTAAAATTAATATACTCTCTACTACTCTTATGAACTGGAACGGCAACACTTGAACCTAACACTTTATTAGAGTAATCTATGATACCGGACGTAGACCTATAAGACTTCGTCAATTTAAAG
>CAZIUY010000025.1:0-7767 GCA_964542625.1 uncultured Muribaculaceae bacterium
TGTTAAATATGGTAGCACTTTTTATTTTATTTTTCAATATATAAACTTTTTGTGATTTTATGAATTTATCTTGTTAACTTAAAACTAAAAAAAATGAGATTTTTAATTTCTTTCTCATTTCTTTGTGGAACTGTAACCAATATTTCCTTATTCTTTATTCGTTAATTATCTAATCTTTATATCTCGTAAATATATCACTCATACTCTTTAGGGTTTCTTCTGTCCAAATAGGAACTTTTAAATCTAGTGCTTTATCATACTTAGAGCCAGGATTATCCCCCATGATGAGAGCATCCGTATTCTTACTAACACTCTCACTCGTCTTACCACCAAAGCTCTCGATGATATCTTTTAGTTCGTCTCTCGTATATTTTGAAATCGTTCCCGTTAAGACGAACTTCTTATTAGTAAATGATTCGTGTTCTATTTCTTTAACTCCTAGGTATTCCATATTGATGCCTATTTCTTTTAAAGATTCGAGCATT
Organism: uncultured Muribaculaceae bacterium; assembly: GCA_964542625.1. GTDB lineage: Bacteria > Bacillota_I > Bacilli_A > RF39 > UBA660 > RUG11867. Next base: position 486 of record CAZIUY010000025.1, read on the forward strand.
TTTATATTTTCACTCGTCCTAAAGTAATTATATATATTATCTGCAAGTACAGGACCAATATCATTAATAGATTCTAATTCTTCTAAAGAGGCATTTTCTAGTTTATCCATAGAACCATACTTTTTAGCAAGTATCTTAGCATTTTTTTCACCTATTCCCTTGATACCTATAGCAAATATCAAACGTTCTAAACTGTTACTTTTAGAAGATTCTATACTAGCAAGTAAGTTAGTTACACTCTTACTTCCAAATCCTTCTAGTTCCATGAGTTCACTCTTGCGTTCATCCAGATGGTATATACTTATGAAGTCTCTTATAATTCCCATATTATAAAAGTCTTCGATAATACGTTCCCCTAATCCTATGATATTCATCGCTTTTCTATCGACGAAATGTATTAATGCTTCGATATTCCTTGCAGGACACGATTCATTTGGGCATAATAAATCTATTCCACTAGCACTCTTTACTAAGGATGCACTGCATATAGGACAAGTACTAATTTCTTCGATGATGCTAGTATTGGTATCCTTACGACGTTCTGGAATATTCTTGACGACTTCTGGAATGACATCACCCGCTTTACGAACGACGACGGCATCCCCTATTTCTAAGTCACGTTCTCTAATAAAGTCCATGTTATGAAGGGTTGCTCTTTTGACAGTACTTCCCATTATTCTAACTGGTTCTAATACAGCATTAGGAGTTATTAAACCTGTTCTACCTACAGTAAATATGACATCTTTTAGAATAGTCGCAACCTCTAGGGCAGGAAACTTATAAGCAATTAACCATCGAGGAGATTTAGCTGTACTACCGAGTTCATGTTGGAGGGCAATCGAGTCTACCTTGACGACTATTCCATCGATATCATAAGGAAGTGTTGCTCTTAATTCTGTCCACTTATCGACATATGCTAAAACCTCATTTATATCTTTACATCTTTCGATATTAGGATTAACCGTGAAACCATTCATCTTTAAATACTCTAATGCTTCGTGATGAGTAGGTTTATCTAAGGAAGGAACATGATAGAAGAAAGCATCTAGTTTTCTCGATGCAGCAACCTTACTATCTAGTTGTCTTATACTACCAGCCGCGGCATTCCTTGGATTTTGAAATAGTGGTTCTCCTTTCGATTCTCGTTCTTCATTTAATGCTTCAAATGAAGCAGTAGGCATATAAATTTCGCCCCTAATTTCGATAGTATCGGGATTTTTTAGATGAGTTGGTATACTTTTAATAGTTCTAACGTTGTGTGTAATATTCTCTCCTACTGTACCATCTCCTCTCGTCGCAGCCTGTACTAGGGTCCCATCGACATAAGTTAAATTGACAGACAAGCCATCGATTTTAAGTTCACAGACATATTCAGGGTTACCAACCATACGTCTAATCTTCTTATCCCATTCGATTAGTTCTTCTTCATTAAATACATCGGCAATACTCATTAGAGGTACTTTATGTCTAACTTTTTCAAATTTCTCGATTGTTTCTCCACCGATATGTTGACTAGGAGAATCTTCTCTAATCCAATCGGGGTGATCACTTTCTATTTTTAGAAGTTCATCCATCAAGCTATCATACTCTATATCAGTCAAAGTTGGATTATCTAATGTATAATACTCTATGTTTGCTTTCTTTAATTTATCGACTAATTCATTATAACGTTCTATCATACTTTCCTCCTATAATTTCGTTATATCTTTATGATTCTTCTTTAGGGTCTTAGTACCACTCTTGAAGATAACATCGATTAAATCACCATTTACCTTGGAAATGACACCAAATCCAAAAGTTTTATGTTCGATTAAATCACCAGTATTCAAAGTATCACTATCTTTTTTATAATAACTATCAGAAGTACCAAACTGTATTTCCCTTGTGAGTATATCGTTCTTTTTAATTAAAGATTCATCTATTTCTCCGATAAATCTACTTGGCATATTATATGTCTCTTCACCATACAAGAGTCTTCTTTTAGCATTAGTTAAGTATAAAATATCTTTAGCTCTCGTAATACCGACATAACAAAGACGTCTTTCTTCATCTAATCCACCATCTTCTAGTAGTGAGTTCGTATGAGGGAATAATCCTTCTTCCATACCGACTAAAAAGACGACATCGAACTCTAATCCTTTAGCACTATGTAAAGTCATCAAAGTAACGGCATCTTCGCTATTATCATTGTCAGCATCGCTCATCAAGCTTACTTCATTTAGAAAGTTATCGAGATACTCATTACCAGTTCTCTGTTCGTACTGTGTAGTCAAACTCTTAAACTCCATCAAGTTATCGAGTCTAATATCACTTTCTAATGTCTTATCGCTTTCATACATATGCTTCATGCCACTCTTGTCGATGACATAATCTACTAACTCTGTTAAAGTATGATTTTCCATATATGATTTCATATCCATTATCATATTATAAAACCCCATGCATTTACCTTCACTCATAGATGCAAACATAGATGTACCTTCTAATAGTGATTTATCTTCGATATTTTTGAGTGTAACTTCACCTATACCTCTTTTAGGAGTATTGACGATTCTCCTTAGACTCATCTCATCAGTCGTATTATCGATTAGTTTTAAATACGCTATTAAATCTTTAATTTCTTTTCTATTTATGTAACTAAATCCCCCAAATATACGATAAGGTATATTTTCTGCCAAAAAGTTTTCTTCTATTATACGTGATTGAGCATTCGTTCTATAAAGAATAGCAAAACTATTATAACTTTTATAATCTAGTCTTAATCTCTTAATTTCATCGATAACTAATTTAGCTTCATGTGAAGCATCATATGCTCTCATATAGTTAATGAGGGCACCATTTTTCCTATCAGAATATAATTTTAAGTCTTTCTTTTCTTTATTATTCTTGATGACGCTATTAGCCGCGTCTAATATAACTTGTGTACTTCGATAATTCTTTTCTAGTTTGATAATGCTTGCGTCTTTAAAATCATTCTCGAAATTTAAAATATTTCTATAATCTGCTTGTCTAAAACTATATATAGACTGATTCATATCCCCGACGACGAAGATATTTCGATATTTACTAGAAATCAATCTAGTTAACTTATATTGGACGGGATTTGTATCCTGATACTCATCGACTAAGACATAAGGATAATGGTCTTGGTATCTATCTAAGATATCATCATTTTCCATAAATAACTTGACGGGCTTTAAAAGTAAATCATCAAAATCGACAGTATTATTCTTATTTAAAGCTTTCTCATAAGCATCATATACTTCTAAGACTATTTTATCTATCGGTGTATTCATAGTCTTTCTCATTTCTTCTTTGGTAAGCATTTCGTTCTTTAAAAAACTTATTCTATTTCTTATATAATTGGGACTAAACTTTTTAGAGTCTATATTCTTTTCTTTTAATATTTTTTTAATTAAACTCGTCTCGTCATCACTATCTATTATCGTAAAGTTTTTGGTTAAACCAACTAGTTCTGCATTCTCGTGAATTACCTTTACTCCAAAAGAATGAAACGTTCCAATAAATGCCCTATTAGCATTCGTTAAAGTATTAACCCTCTCTTTCATTTCCTTGGCAGCTTTATTAGTAAATGTTATTGCTAAAATATTATAATCATTTATTCCATTTTCGATTAAATTAGCTATCCGACTCGTCAAAACCTTAGTTTTACCACTCCCTGCACCAGCCATGACGAGGCAAGGACCTTCCATATGTTTAGTGGCTTTAAGTTGCATTTCATTTAAGATATTTAAATTATTCATATCAATACCACACTTTCTTTTTCGTATTATATCAAATTATGTAGAAGTTTTAAATCATTTTTGCTATACTTATAGTGACTAAAGATAAAGGGGTGACTGTATGTCATTAAAAAATTTTTATAATAAATGGAAACGTCTTCCTACCATTCTTAGAATACTTTTTGTTATTACATTTATTTGGTATATCATTTCTCTCATACTATTTACTAAGTCTATTATCCCTTTACTTGTTAATCTTTTTAAAGCATCTGTTGGAATAGAACCCTTTATCGTTACCTTTATTTTGATAATTTTATATATACACTTATTTATTTTATTACTTTATGGTTTAGTCTTATTATTTACTAAGAAGTACAAACGTTTTATAGTCATAATCATTTTGACACTTCTTTATTCACCTTTACTTAATTTAGGAACATATTATATTGGAAAGACTTATAATATAATCGATGGTGTTCAAAAAAAATATGTCGAATATACGAGCGTCATGATTAGCTTAAATGACACTTATACTTATGATAAAATTGGTATAATTAGCTCCCAAGAAGATCCAACTGGATATATTATACCTATGGATATGATTAAAGAAAATAACATTACTGGAGAACTCATAGAGTTCGACGATTATATCAGTATGATGAGTGCTCTTTATGATGGAGAAATAGATGCTTTATTTACAGATGTATCTTATGATGTAACATTTTCTTCTTATGAAAAGTTTCAAAATATTCAAAATGAAACTAAGATAGTTTATGAAAAGACGAAAAAGTTAGAGAATGTCGATAATGTCTCATATTCTACTAAAAACTTGACAGAACCATTTACAATTCTCTTGACAGGTGTAGATAGTACGGGAGATTCAATTACTAAGGGTTCGTCATTTAATGGCGATACACTCATGCTCATAACTTTTAATCCAAAGACTCTAAATGCGACAGTCTTTAGTATACCGAGGGATACTTATGTTCCTATTGCTTGCAACCAAAATAAAGAAAATAAAATAAATTCTAGTGCTTATGGTGGAACTAGCTGTGTAGTTAAAACTATCGAAAACTTAACTGGTATAACGATAGATTACTATGTCAAGATAAACTTCACTGGTGTCGTCAAGCTAGTCGATGATTTAGGTGGAATATACATCGATGTTCCAGTTAGTTTTTGTGAACAAGATTCACAAAGAAGATTCGGTGATTATGAAATATGCTTAGAAGAAGGCTACCAAAAATTAAATGGAGAACAAGCTCTAGCCCTAGCACGCCATAGACACAGTCTACCATTAGGTGACTTTCAAAGGGCACAACACCAACAGTTGATAGTCGAAGCGATGTTACAAGAATTAAAAAATATCGATAATGTCGATGACTTTTATCAAATATTAGAAGATGTTGCTAATAATATCGACACAAATATGTCGACTTCACAAATACTCTCACTCTATGGAGTTGGTAAAAATATCTTACTTAATACGAGTGATGACTTGAACTTTACGATTCAAAAAACTTACCTTACAGGATATGACCTTACGATGTATATCCCTAGTTTTAATACCTATGTTTATACTTTTCAATATTACAAACAATCTTTAGAAGATATCATCGAAGCGATGAAGGAAAATCTAGAGATTACTAAACCAAAAGTGATTAAGACTTTCTCTTTTAGTGCTAGTGAAGATTATACGACTCCTATAATAGGTAAAACTTACTATAACGAACAAAAAAGAGAACTATTACCTGATTTTGTAGGTAAACAAAAGAGCGAAGTAGAATCATGGGCAGAAGAACGAGATATCTCTATCGAATGGGTAGAAGAAGACTCTACTAATAGAAATGGAGAAGTAATTAAACAATCCTCTCATGCTGGCATCTTAGTAGATAGTATATCGAGTCTTACTATAACTGTTTCTAATGGAGAAATCTCTACTGAAGATTTAACTGAAGAAGAACCAAGTGATAATACATCTTCTCTAGATACTCTACCTGATTTTACAGGTTATACGATAGAAGAATTTAATAAATGGAAGAATAATCTAAAAGATGTTAACCTTACTATAGAAACTTTAGAACTTTCAGTAGAGGATATATTAACTTTAGATATAACTGATTTAGAAGATAATAAAATATATAAACAATCTAGTCCAAAGGGTACAGAAATAGAAAGTATTTCTACTTTGAGGGTTTATTATTATAAAGAACAAACAGAAAATGAACAGGATGATGATTAAGTTAATTACTTTTTTAAAAATAATATTTGTGATATAATCTTTTCGAAGTGGGGATACATTATTCTAGTCAACACAAAATTACGAAGATGACCCTAAAAAGTCATTAAAGAGCACATCTGTGAAGCTTTTGGTGTCTGCTTCTTACGCCCAGTTTGGGGTGGATGCTGAAAATGAAGAATTTATGGGCGAGCGTAACGGCATACGTTAATCGTTCCATCTATTCGTGGAGACCCTTCCTCGTGGGTTTTTCCTACGACCAGGGCTTGAACCTATTTCTGGCGAAAGTTAGGAATAGCGTAGCTTGACTTGAGTGGACTCGTTGGGATTAGTGACAGCCTTTATTTTTGATGTGTACACGCAAATTTAAGGTATTGCTCTATGAAATCGAGCCTGCAAAAGAGCCTTAATAATTATTAATGTGTTGTGAGGAAAACTTCTAGAATGGACATCTTTATGAGATTGCAGTGGTATCTAAGTGGCAATCAGGTAAGATACTCGGTAACGACATCTTCTAATCATTAAAAGGTAACTGCTATACTAGTAATAGATAGTTGGTTAGAGGGAAATCCAACCTGACCTAAGAACCAAAGTTTATCATGAACATTTCCCCACTTCATATTTAATGGAGACGTTTATGAAAAAGAATCATCCTTATTCGGAAAAATCTAAAAAAGATAATAGAATATTACACTTAGATAAGAGTATCATATGGATTATAGAAATAACTATCATAGCATTTACGATGTCATTAACCTTATCGTTATTTTCTGATGCTGTCATATCTAATTCAACTGTCATAGTAAGTATAATTATTTTAATAATATTTATTGCTTTAGGTATTATCTTCGATATGATCGGTGTTGCAGTTACTGTCGCCGATTCTAAAGTTTTTAATTCGATGGCATCAAAAAAAGTTAAGGGTTCTAAAGTAGCTTTAAAGATGATTAAAAACAATTCTAAAGTGTCAAGCTTTTGTAATGATGTCATAGGTGACACTTGTGGTATTTTATCAGGTAGTGCTGGCGTTACTATAGCGATTTCTATAGCAAATCGCTATTCACTTAATCTTATGACAGTAAGTCTTATCATGACTTCACTTATAGCATCTATGACAATCGGTGGTAAAGCAATTGGTAAAAGCTATGCCATCAATAAGTCAAATAGAATCCTTTACTTATTTTCAAAAGTAATAGAAACTATATCATTTAAAAGATAAATAATTTATGAATATTTTTAATCATACTTCATATAATATTAATGTAACCACATATTTATTTTATCAAGAGGCTCTTTTATA
>CAZIUY010000026.1:0-7678 GCA_964542625.1 uncultured Muribaculaceae bacterium
AGTACAAAAATCTTATGATGAAAAGATATATGATAAATAAAATTATTAAACAAAAAGTTGCTAAACAAATCTTTTTAATAGAACTATTCTTGAACATATAAAAACACCCTAAATAATAATATTCACGAGTATATAAAAAAAGTCATAAAGACTTTTATATTTTTAATATTCCCAGTTTAGTAAGTTCTATCACTGCTTGAGTTCTTCCCTTTACTCCTAGTTTTTGTATCGTATTAGATATGTGATTTCTAACTGTTTTTTCACTTATATTTAATATCTCGGCAATCTCTTTAGTAGAGTTATTTAAAACTAGTAAATCGAATACTTCTTTTTCTCTACTAGTTAATATACTTTTTCTCATCATATATGCTCCCATTCCATTAATATTTTATGAGAGTACTAATAAAATGCTACACAGAACCAAAAGTAACAGTTATATACATCTTTTCATCATAAGATTTTTGTACTTCACTTATGATTTTATTCGCTAAATCATAAGAGTGTTGATTAGAATCGATGACAACTTTAACATTAGTACCATCTATTTTGACAAAACTATCATAATTAAAGTTTTCTTTAATAGTATTTTCCAATGTTTCTTCTTTACCTTTATTTAAATTTAATTCCTTTAGAGCTTCATATGCATCGCTCTTTTCTTCTGTCGTATTATCTGTATCCATTAAGATATCTTTAATACCACTAACTTCTCTTTCTAATTCTTCTTCTCGATCTATCTTGAGTGAATCGATAAAATTGAGTGTTTGTACTTCGATGCTAGAACTTTCTCCTACTTCTTCTTTACTGACGATTTCCTCAGTTGGAATCGTAATATAATATATAGTCATGACGATGATAATACTAAATAGTGTTAAAAACCATAAATTCTTTTTTGTTAGCATATAACCAAGTCCATTTCTAGATAATTATACGCATCATAATATAAATTTATACTCATAGTTTTTTAAGTGTATTTATAAATATTTCTTTCTTAATTTCGAATTTACTGACATTAATTGCAGTGGGTAGATAATCCATCGTATCTTTAATATAATCATCGATTATTTTTATCATATATTCTTCATCTAAATTAGCATTTTCTAAATATAAAATAGCATAATCTTCTAAACCAGTTCTTATAATCAAACCACCATATAAAGATACTCCTTCGTTATCGAAATCGACAAAGTTATTGACGACTTCAAAGAAAGTATCACTTATTTTATATAAGGGAGCGATAGATTTAATATATTTTTTAATTAGTTTATGATTCTTACTAACTAGAGAATTAAATAATATATCATCACTTAGCTTTACTTTATCAAAATTCTTATTTAGATTTAATTCTATTGTAATCATATATACCTCCAAGTTATCGCTAGATAATCTTGATTACCTCTACAAAACAATATTATCATATTTTCTTTATAATTTGTTGTTTTTACTTAAATTTAACGAAATTTTGTATTTTTTACATTATGTTTTATTTTAAGTGAGGGTAACCTAAGACATCTTTGCAAAACTTATAAAATATAGTATATTATACTCGTCCAGTCCTTTCTGGATTTGAAGCACAGCTGGCTAATTTTATATGTGCTTCTCTTTTTTTATGAATACAATATATGTTTGACGAACATAACTAAAAGTTCGATATAATATCAAAAAACCTCGATAGTGAGGTCTAATTACAGAGTCTTGTCTTGATTTAATCCTAGAAATTTAGGGGTATCACTTAGTGTAATGATATCTTCTTTATATAGTTCTTTTTGTCCATCACTTAAGTCAGAGGCTAAACAAAAGACATTTTCACCATACTTCGTAGTACCAGAAAATAGCTCTGACCAGTGGCAATTCCAACAGACTGGTATACCTTTTAATTTAGGACGATTACCATCCATAATGACTGTAAATGCTGGTACACCATCACTGGGAAGTATGTTACCGACGACAGGTAAGAGTTTAGTATTAGAACTAACATATATTTTGGTATTATCGTTATCGAAGATGTCATTAGAAGATTTTTTACTTCCAAATTTAGCCATTAAGTCTACGACGCTTATAGAAACATCTTCTAGGGCAAGCTGTAACTCACTAGGTAAATCTTCGAGTCTATACCACAAATTATTTTTAGGCGTACTCTTCGATAATAAGGGAGATACGATAGCTTTCTTTAATACGCCATTATTTAATACATATACGTTAATTTTTAAACCTCTTATAGAACTCTTAGGTACATATCTACTATTGACAACAAGATCATTTATGTCCATAAAATAATTCCCTTTCTTTAAAAGCAAATAAATGCTTTACACTTAGTAGTATATCATATCGATAGAATAATCACTAGAAATTTTTAACATTATCTTAGTGTTTTGTTGTAACTATCGATTGGGTGTAGATAGTTATTTTAGACTAAACGGGTATTAAATGATACTTGACTTTATGATATATGGAGTGATAGAATATCGTCTTAGGAGTTGAACATATGTTATGAAAAAAAATAGAAACGCTAAAGAAGCACAGAAATCCTTTAGGAGCTCATTAGAACAAAATTATGATTTAGGTTGGGCTGAGGCTCTATTTAAGGTCGTCGAAGAACGTGGTTGGTGGGATAAACCTGCCATTTACTATAGGGGAACAAGTTTCACTTATAGACAATTAAAAGAATACGGATTTCTTTATGCTCAGGCACTTAAGGCAAATGGAGTAGAGAAAGGTGATGTCATTCCATTTTGTACTTCACATTGTCCTCAGGAAATATTCTCACTTGTTGGAGCTAGTCTCAATGGGGCTATAGTAATGCCTTTTGGGGAACATTTTGAAGAAGACTATATCATAGATCGTTTAGAGAATAAGAATGCTAAATTAGTCATTACTACTAATGATAAGTATCCTCGTATTAAAGATAAACTCGATAAAACAAATGTTAAAAAAACAGTCGTCCTTAATTTAAAGAAGTATAGTATCGAGAATTGTTTTTTAGATGAAGAAGAGAAGTATTTAGGTAAACTTGAACCGATGAGTACTTTTATGCATATGGATAATGTTATAGTAGAAAGTAAATTCTTACTAGATGGACGTATTTATGGACAAAATCAAGAGTTTGAAGTAGTACCAAGTCATTTAGATGATCCATTTAGTATAACTTTCTCGAGTGGTACGACTAATTCTCGTAAACCAAAACCGATAGTACATAATAATAGTACTTATATTGGTATGGGTCTCATTCGTGCTAAGGAGACACCTGATTTAAATAAGTTTAGTAAGACAGGAGAAACAAGGGCTTTAGTACATATACCACTATTTTCTAATACGAGTCTTCTAGCATCTATTTCCGATGAATTATTTTTAGGAGCAACTCTATGCTTAGAGCCTATTTATGATGAGAAGTATGCTATTTATGCTCTTTTGAGAAACAAACCTAATCTTGCTATCATGACACCAAGTCATTGGATTACGGCGATGAAGAGACTTAAATATGAAGATCAGTTTGCTGGTTATGATTTGCGATATTTGATGGCACCATTTACTGCAGGTGAACCTACTAGTGCTGGTGAAGAAAAGTTTATTAATCAAGTATTTAGGGAATTTAATATATCTAAGGATTTTCCTATTTTTAGACCGATTATCTCTTTAGGTATGGGTGCAGGTGACTGTGAAAACTCTGGATTATGGAGGATGCCTCATAGGGCTAAAATGGAAAAATTAAAGAAAATGGTCAACTTTACTAAGAAGAATGTCGAGAAAGGTTATGAAACTTATAGTGTCGTCGATTATGCTATTTTAGGAGAAAATGGAGAACATTTAGGTCCTAATCAATATGGAAAACTAGTCGTCGATTCTCCGTTTACTATGAGTGGATATGACGATATGCCAGAAGAAACTATGAAGACTAAAGATATAGATGATTCTGGTAGGGTTTGGACAGATTGTAAGCTATGGAGCTATGAAGATGAGATGGGTGAAGTATTCATCAAGGGTAGATACTCTAAAGATGAAAAGTATCCATTATTCATGGTCGATGACGAGATTTGTAAAGATACTAAACATATTATGTCTTGTAAGACTGTCGCCGTAGATGGAGCATATGTTGCTCATATCGACATCCAACCTGATAAGTCTATCAATATCAAGGATTTATTATCGAGTATCGAAGCACGTTTGGGTGGCGTTATTCCTGAAGAGATACAAGAAAGATTAGTATTCAAAATAAGACCAAGATTATATAGTTATCCTCTAACGGGATGTGGTAAGAGAAGTAGTGAACTCTTGACGAGTGAGGGAATCGAGTGTACGTGGAAAGTTGCACTTAAGTCTTATAAGATGCAGCTAGTCCCAGGAGACTCTTATATCGCCGATATCGATAATGCTAAAAAGTTAACTTTAAATAAGAACGAATAGACCTATATGGGTCTTTTTTGTATCCTCATTTTTGGCTCGAGAGAATCTTGTATTAGATGTTAATTAGTGATATAATTTTCATATAGTAAGTGAGGTTGGTATGTATGTTTAATGGTAGCTCATCGATGACTTTGTTGAGTTTAGTGTATAGTATAATTTTAAATGTCGTATATTTTAAAAAACCCCATATTAAGTCTTATGAGAACAGTCTTTTTAGTTCTTTATTAGTCATAAATGTCTTTAGTATTCTAATGGAAATCATGAATATTATCGTCATATCATATGGGTATGGAGATACTTTGTTGTGTCAAGTTTTAAATAAAACGTTCTTGACATTCATGAATTTATATATTTGTTATTATTCACTTTATATCTTAGTAGTGGCTTATAATAAGAGTCAAGAAAAATTTACTAAATATTATAAAGTAGTCAAGACGATTATTTTTATAGTCGGTTGTGTCGCTACGTGCTTTATTTGGTTATTATCAGATAATATATATTTTGATGGAGTAGGTATGTATTGTTATGGACCTAGTCCTAATGTCATATATTTGATGTTCGGTCTTACTGATTTATTGTGTATTTATACTCTTTTAAAGAATATCAAAAGGATAGTTCAAAAGAAGTATTTACCTCTCTTAGCATTTGCTATCTCAGGAGTCTTGATTGCAACGATTCAAAAGAATAATCCTACCTGTACACTAGCTATACCGATGGAAACGATGATGCTTTTCTTGATGTTTTTCTCGATCGAGAATCCCGATGTTAAGTTAATTAACGAGCTAAACATGGCTAAAGATCAAGCAGAGAAAGCAAACGCAGCTAAAAGTGAATTTTTATCTAATATGTCTCATGAAATAAGGACACCCCTAAATGCTATCGTCGGATTCTCTAATAGTTTGATAAGTGATATCGATATTAATAAAGATAAAGCTCGGGATGATGCTAAATATATTATAGATGCTTCCCAAAGTCTATTGGAACTAGTAAATGGTATCTTGGATATATCGAAGATAGAAGCCAATAAGATAGAAATAGTGAATGTCGAATATAATACGAAAGAATTATTAGATAATTTAGTTGCTCTATCGAAGGCAAGACTTGGAGATAAACCGATAGAACTTAAAACTCAGTTTGATTCTATGTTACCTGCATATTTATATGGAGACTCGGCGAGAGTAAAACAAATATGTATCAATTTACTTACAAATTCTATTAAGTATACTAACGAAGGTTATATTTACTTCAAAGTAGATTCGATTATCAAAGATAATATCGTGAGACTAATAATTTCTGTAGAAGATACTGGTATTGGTATTAAGAAAGAAAATATCAGTAAATTATTTGAAAAGTTTAATAGATTAGACTTAGAGAAGAATATTTCGATCGAAGGCTCTGGATTAGGTCTTGCTATAACTAAAAAGTTAGTCGAGATGATGAATGGTAAGATAGTCGTCCAAAGTGATTATGGAATAGGTTCTAAGTTTACGGTCGCAATCGATCAGGGATTAGTAGAGAATCCACCATTAATAGAAGAAAATCACATCATCGAGAGTACACTAGAGTTTCCCAATAAAAAAGTTCTCGTCGTCGATGATAATAAATTAAATTTAAAAGTCGCCGAGAAAGTCTTAGAGCCATTTAAAGTGATAGTCGACCTCGCTGGTGGTGGTGATGAAGGAATCGAAAAGATAATAAATAATCATTATGATTTGATCTTATTAGATGATATGATGCCAAATAAAACAGGCGTCGAAGTATTGAAGGAATTAAAGAGTACTTTGAGTGACTTTAATGTACCTGTCGTTGCTTTGACAGCAAATGCCATCAGTGGTATGAAAGAAAAATACTTGAGTGATGGCTTCGAAGATTATTTGGCAAAACCGATAGAAAAAGAAGAACTTAAAAGAGTCTTAAATAGATTCTTAAAATAATTTTTAGAAAGGGATATTTAAATGAAAGATATAAATGTTTTGACGAGTAATGGAGTAGATGTTAAAAAGAGTCTAGAATTATTTGGAGATATGAATACATATGATACTATGCTAGAAGACTTTTTAAAAGAAATAGATGGTAAACTAGCCGATGCTAAAAGATATAAAGAAGCAAATGATATGGCTAATTATGCCATAATAGTACATTCTTTAAAAAGTGATTGTCGGTATTTTGGATTAGAAGATTTAGCCAATATGTTTTATGAGCATGAACTTGCTGGTAAAAAGAATGATGTCTTCTTCGTCCAAGAAAACTTCGATAAATTGATGAGTGAGACAGATAGGATGTTAAGCATCATCAAAGAGTATATGGGTATATTAGTAGAAGATAAACCTATAGAAGGGCTTTCTAAAGAAAAAGGAGAACAAGCAAGTGAAGAATGTATATTAGTGGTCGATGACTCTAATATTATAAGAAATTTTATCGAAAAAATATTTAATAATAAATACAAAGTAATTCCCGCTAAAGATGGACAAGAGGCTATAAGCTTTATCGATAATACTCCTCACGATAAAGTTATGTGTGTCTTCTTAGACTTAAATATGCCTGGAGTAGATGGATTTCAAGTACTAGAACACTTTAAGACTAACAATTTATTTAATATTATTCCCGTTTCTATTATAACAGGTGTAAACGATAAAGAGACTATTACGAGAGCATTTAAGTACGCTATCGTCGATATGATACAAAAACCATTTACAGAAGCTAGAATACGCGATGTCGCAGAAAAAACTATTACGAGAAAGAATAATTAGATTATACTTCGTGTATAATTTTTTTCTTTTCTTTAGCATATAAATTATAAGAAAGGAAAATATTATGGAAATTTTAAAAGTATCAAGTAAATCTAACCCAAATAAAGTCGCGGGTGCTATAGCAAATGTCTTTAGGAGTAATGGCAGTGTCGAATTACAGACGGTTGGAGCTGGGAGTCTAAACCAAGCTATCAAGTCCGTATGCATCGCTAGGGGCTTTGTTGCCCCAAGTGGCAAGAACCTCGTAGTCATTCCAGCATTCGTCGATGTCACTATCGATGGTGAAGAAAAGACAGCAATCAAACTTATCGTCGAAGCAAGATGATTCGTAAACTCACCAGGCAATTAGATAATAATCTAATTGTCTTTTATTTTAGAAAAAACAATTGTATAATAACGATAAAATTATTAAAAGAAATGTGTATAGCAATAAAAATGATGAACAGATGGCATTTTGATGTTAAGATATAAAATGGAGGTGATACTATGAATATTGAAAATCTAACTATGTCTTATGGTACCCAGTTACT